>CAJCHR010000149.1 GCA_903970225.1 Actinobacteria bacterium 21-64-8
CATAGCCTTCGGTTCCGTTTGGCGAAAACGGCCAGTCCGCGAGCCGTGATTGCGCCGCGCGCAGGGCTTTGTCCGTCAGGTTGCCGAGATCGCCCTGAATCTCCAGCCGATCGAGCAGGGCATCGGCCAGCCGTTCGGGCAGTCTGGCGGCCACCGCGCGTCGCACGGCGGTCTGCGGCTTCGCGCGCTTCTCAAGCACCAGCCAGTCCGCGTCCGCATCAGGCAGGAAATTTACCCCGATCGGCGTGCGATGCTGCCAGTACGAGGAGACCTGCAGCATCGCCGGGCCGGACAATCCGCGGTGCGTGAACAACGCCGCCTCGCGGAATCGCACTGTGTTCCAGCGCGCCTCGACATCGGCGGACACACCGGAAAGCTCGCGAAACAGCACGTCGTCCGCGCCAAGCGTGAACGGCACGAGCGCGGGGCGCGGCTGGACGATCGACAGGCCGAAGCGGCGCGCGGTGTCGTAGGCGAAACCGGTCGCGCCCATCTTGGGGATCGAAGGGCCGCCAGTGGCGAGGACGAGCGCGGGTGCAACGCTCTCCTTTCCGCCGATTCGCACATGGAACAGCCCGTCGCGATGGACGACGTCGCTCGCAGGATGGCCGAACGCCGTGGTCACGCCGGCTGCGGCGCATTCCCCTGAGAGCATCTCCACGATCTGGCGCGCTGGACCGTCGCAAAACAACTGGCCCAGCGTCTTCTCATGCCAGGCAATGCCATGGCGCTCGACCAACGCGATGAAATCTGCCGGGGTGAAGCGGCTGAGCGCCGACTTGGCAAAATGCGGGTTGCTGGAGAGAAACCGATCGGGCTCGGTGTGAAGATTGGTGAAGTTGCAGCGGCCGCCGCCCGAGATCAGGATCTTGCTGCCCGGTGCCGACGCATGATCCACCAGCAGCACGTGTCTGCCGCGTGCGCCCGCCGTCATTGCGCACATCATGCCTGCGGCTCCTGAGCCGAGCACTATGACATCGAACTGCGCGGGCGCCATTCGCTACGCCTTTGGCGTCACCCAAACCGATACCGGCGAGACGACTTTGCCCGGCGCGGGTTTGCCGACGTCGACCCGGTCGGCCTGGACCAGTTCTCCGCTCTCAAGCGTGAACGAGGCCCAGGGCTTGGGCATGCGGCCAAAGGTCATCTTCTGGATCGGCTGACCCGTGGCGGAATTCATGATGGTGGCAACGACTGGCATTGCCGGCGGATAGCGAGTGGCCGCGGCGAATGTCCAGCATGCCGCCTGGAAGCTCCACCGTTCGATGATCGCCGCCCCGGTGACCGGGGGCTTGTCGCCGGGGCTGTGCCGGCATGATAAGCCACGGGCATGATCAGGCGCTCGATCTATTTTTTCGATGGAGGGTGCCGCCCCAATCCGGGACCGATGGAGATTGCGGTCGTGAGCCGCGGTAAGACCCACTTCCGCGATGATTTGGGCCGTGGGGACAACAATCAGGCAGAGTGGCTCGCATTGTTGTTCGCCGCCGAACTCGCGGTGGGCGAAGGCGCGTCGGACGTGCTGTTCCTGGGGGACTCCACGTTGGTCGTTCAGCAGGCCAAAGGCTTGTGGACATGCCGGAGTCCTCAGCTCCGGCCTTACGTCGAGACGTTTCGCACGGCGACGCTCCCGCTTCTGCGCGTTCACCTGCGGCAGGTGCGAAGGTCCAAAAACCTCGCCGGAGTCGCGCTGGCACGTCGGCACCTCGTCTCGCCCTTTTCCGACTTTTCTCTCTTTGAGTCCTAGCGATGCCAAAGCCCGCCTGGCCTTGTGGATCGGCCAAAATCAGCCCACCGATGCCCACCATGATCGAGGCCGCATGCTGCAACGCAGAACATTGATTGAAATCAATCGTGAGTCGTAGATACCTGATTCGGCCACAAAAAGCGGAGGCTTCCAGATAGCGGTTTATGGTGAACCGCGCTTTTCGGCGTGTTTAGAGGCACATCCTGCTGCAGCGCACATTTTTTTTGACAGTATCTCCCCTTACGTATTAAAACATCGTTGTTGAGTGTCGCGCTGGAACGCGGCCCAGCACGAGAGGATGTCTACGGGCACCGCGCGTCCAAGGGGCTCACGCTCTACGGACACTCGTTTACAGGGGTTGGAACCAATGTCGTTTGTGCCAGGTGTAAGCTCTGAGCAGCGTGCTACCGCTCAATACGTGGAAACGGAAAGCGTGGTGGGATCCACCCGCGGAAATCCTGATCTCTCCGACATAGAGTCCACCGCGACCGCGGGTGAAAACTCGCTGCACCGCGTGTTCGACGTTTTCTTCGCACTGGCGCTGATCCTCGTATTGCTGCCCGTGTTCGCTTTCCTCGCGATCGTGGTGAAGTGCTCGGACGGCGGCCCTGTGCTGTACGCTCAGAAGCGTATCGGCCGTGGCGGGGCTTATTTTCCGTGCTTCAAGTTCCGGTCGATGGTGACCAATTCCGATCAGGTTCTGCAGCAGCTTCTGGCAGTTTCGCCGGAAGCGCGCGCGGAGTGGGATCGGGATCGCAAGCTTCGCCGTGACCCCCGGGTCACTGCGGTTGGCCGCATCATGCGCAAGACCAGTCTCGACGAGCTGCCGCAGCTGTTTAACATCCTTGTTGGGCAGATGAGTGTCGTCGGTCCTCGTCCGATCGTGCAGTCGGAAATCCCGTTGTACGGCGTATATTTCGGAGACTACTGCTCGGTTCGCCCGGGCTTGACGGGGCTCTGGCAGATCAGCGGACGCAACGACGTTACTTACGAGGAGCGCGTCCAGCTCGATCGTTCCTACGTCCAGTCGAGGAGCCTGGTTGGCGACTTTTCGATCTTGGCAAGGACGGTTCCGGCGGTGCTCCTGTCACGTGGCTGCTATTGAGCTTGAGCCTCAATTGAATTCGGGTCGTATCCCGAGCTTCAAATAAGCCCGAGCCAAATGAAGAACAGTCCCCAGGCACCCAGGCCAACACCGGCTGCGCAGGCCCAGTAAATCCAGGAAATCCGACTTTCGGTCAGAGCCCGATTGTTCAACCCGCGCCATGGCGTGGGCTGAACTCCGTTCGGTGTTAACAGACGCCCTTGATCAACGCGCGTTTCACCGAACCTGCCGCTTTCGCCCGGGAGGAAAGGTGTACCGAACTTATGCAGTTGATGCTCGGCTATGTGCTGCTCGGCTATCTGCTTCCCGCCTGGAGCTATGCGATAAACCGGAGCAGCATGTTTGACGAGATCATCGTTCATCGTCCGGTCATCCGGAAGTCAACAGGGGTCTGTGCATGTAAGCTTCCCCAATAGACTATCAAGAGTGTCACATCCGAAATGGAGCCGTCTCCGCCACCGAGGACTGGAGGTCGCCGATAATGCGTCTGTTCCAGACTGCCTCACAAGTGCGGTTGAACCGAACCCGCAGTACCACTTCTGATTTACGGCTGCTTGGCGCCACCGATGATGTGCACAACCAGATCGTTGTCTGAACCACCACTGATCTTGCGCCGCACCCAGGACGTGTAGTCGCCAATCGCTGCACCTCCGCCATGGCCGTTTACGATTGTCAATTCGGAGGTCGTCAGCGGCGGGTCGTCTATGTTGTTTCCAGGTCTTTCGAATTGTTCCGAAGCTCGGGGAAGAGCCTGCGGTCCGGACCCCGAGGAACTTCATTGGTGGAGTGACCGACTCATGACGCTTGTGAAAAATCCGCTCTCAGCGGCGGACCAGGCCAGCCAATCCATCCCGTGCGACCGGTGAAATATTGCGCAGCAAAAATTGCTTGAGTTGCTCGATTGTGCAGCGCAACAGGTGGGCCACGATGCCGCTTTGAATCGTCCTTGCGCCCGTTGTTCGCCGTAGCCGCGGTTCGCTTTGACGATCATATTGCCGGGGGGCTGGTCCTGCTTTTACGATCTCTGCCGCGACCTGCCGCCGATCGATGCGATCATGGCCGCCGATGCAATGCTCGACCAATAATTCCGCATCTCGCCGACCGGGCTTTCAAGCGCCCGGAGATGCAGACTTGTCGCGAACTCACGGCAATCGATTTATCTTCATACACAAGTGCGGGGTACATGCATGACTGAACGCTTCCCGGTTCTCGTAACAGGCGGCGCGGGCTACATCGGTAGTCACGCTGTTCTGGCGCTGCTCGACGCGGATTGGCCGGTTATCGTGCTCGACAACCTCTCGACCGGCTTCCGCTGGGCAGTGCCCGAAGCCGCGACGTTCGTTCAGGGAGACGTGGCTGATGCCCCCTTGGTGGAGGCGGTGATCCGCGAGCACGGCGTGCGGGCCATCATCCATTTCGCCGGTTCGATCATCGTACCCGAATCGGTGGTGAACCCGCTCAAGTATTATCAGAACAACACCGCGAAGAGCCTGTCCCTGATCGGAAGCGCGGTTGCGACTGGCGTTCGTCATTTCATTTTTTCTTCAACCGCAGCGACATATGGCGTCCCGCAAGAGGTGCCGATCCCGGAAGGCGCGGCGAACCAGCCGATCAATCCTTACGGCACCTCGAAACTGATGACCGAACTCATGTTGCGCGATGTTTCGGCCGCGCATCCGATCAACTATTGCGCGCTTCGCTATTTCAACGTCGCGGGCGCGGATCCGGCGGGTCGCTCCGGGCAGTCGACCGCGGGCGCGACGCACCTGATCAAGGTCGCTTGCGAGGCGGCGACGGGCAAGCGCGCGAGCGTTGGCGTGTTCGGGACCGATTTCCCGACCGACGACGGCACTGGTGTGCGCGATTATATCCATGTCAGCGATCTTGCCGATGCGCACGTCAAGGCGTTGGAAGCACTGATCGCCGACACGGCCTCCAGCCACGTGGTCAATTGCGGTTACGGTCACGGGTACTCGGTGCTCGAAGTGCTCGACGCGGTGGACCGGGTGACCAATCTCAAGATCACGCGCGTGTTCGAAGCCCGCCGTGCGGGTGATCCGCCCGCTCTCGTGTCGCAGAACCAAGTCATCCGCGAACGCTTCGGCTGGGCACCTGCGCGCGACGATCTCGACGGGATCATCAAGGACGCGCTCGCCTGGGAGCGCAAGCTGGCGGAACGCTCCGTTTCGGCTTGAGTCCTCTGTCGAATGACGCCGGTCGCAGACGCGGCCGGCGTGCGGCTCTGCTCAGGTCGCGACGACGTGCCCTGCTTGCGGCTCCCACGGACGATCGTCCATACGCTGCTCACGCGCCGGTTTGATCCTGTACCAGATCGCGTAAAGCGCGGGCAGGAACACCAGCGTCAGCGCGGTGCCACCGATCGTCCCGCCAATCAGCGTGAAGGCGAGCGACCCCCAGAACACCGAGAACGTCAGCGGGATGAACGCCAGCACCGCCGCCATCGCGGTCAGAATCACCGGCCGCGCGCGCTGAACCGTCGCCTCGACCACCGCATGATACGGATCGAGTCCATCGCGCTCGTTCTGGTGAATCTGCCCGATCAGGATCAGTGTGTTGCGCATGATGATCCCGGCAAGCGCGATCATCGCAAGGATCGCGTTGAACCCGAATGGCTGGGCGAAGATCAGCAGCGTGGGCACCACGCCGACCAAAGCCAACGGCGCGGTCAGTAGGACCATCGCCATCGCCGAGAGCGAGCGGACCTGGAAGATGATCACGACCATCATCAGGATAATCATCAGCGGGAAGACCGCGGCGAGCGCCACGTTGGCCTTGCCGGCTTCCTCGAGTGCGGCGGCCGTCTCGATCTTGTAGCCGGCGGGCAGCGCCTTCACGATCGGCGCGATCTGCTTGATGATCTCGTTCGAGACATCAGGCGGCTGGTACTGCTCGCCGATGTCACCGCGCACGGTGATCGTGGTGTAGCGATCGCGGCGCCGCATGATCGGATCCTCCATGCGGATCTGCGTTTTGCCGATCTGGTCGAGCGGAACGTGCTGGCCGTTACTGCCGGTCAGCGTGAACGCGCCGAGCTTAGCGGGATCGAGCCGGTCAGGCCCTGCGCTGCGCGCGATCACTTCGACCGAGCGGATATCCTCGCGCACCTGGGTGACGGGCGCGCCGGTCAGCAGGAATTGCAGCTGCTCGGACGCATCGTGCGACGAGAGCCCGATTGCGCGCAGCCGGTCCTGATCAAGCACGAAGTGGACGGTCGGCACGCGCTCGCCCCAGTCGGTGTTGACCTGGCGCATCTTGTCGTTCGCCAGCATGACCTTTCGGACCTGCCCGGCGATTGCGCGGACTTTGTCCTCGTCCGGCCCCATCACGCGGAAGGCGACCGGAAAGGGGGAGTACGGCCCGAACACGATCTGTGTCGCACGGATGCGGGCGGCAGGCACGAGGCCTTGCGCGGCGACTTCGCGGACGCGGTGCTTTAGCGCCTCTCGTTCTTTCTCGCTGCCCGTCAGCACCACGATCTTGGCGAACGAGGGATCGGGCAGTTCGGGCGACATCGCGAGGAAGAACCGCGGCGCGCCTTGCCCCACATACGACGTCACGATCTTCGACTCGGGCTGCTTGCGCAGCCACGCCTCGACCTTGGCGGTCGCTGCATCGGTCGTCTCGATGCTGGTACCCTCGGGCATCTGCACTTCGACCAGCACTTCGGGTCGGTCCGAGATCGGGAAGAACTGCTGCTTGACGAAGCCCATGAAAAACAGCGCGACGAAGAACAGCCCGAGCACGGTCAGCGCGACTTTCTTCTTGTTGTCCACCACCCACGACAGCGTCGAGCGCAGCCGGTTATAGCGCGGCGTGCCGTAGATGGCGGCATGGCCGCCCTCGATCGGCTTGATCGCGGGCAGCAGCTTCACCCCAAGATACGGCGTGAACACCACCGCGACGACCCACGAGGTCAGCAGCGCGAAGCCTACCACCCAGAAGATGTTGCCCGCATATTCGCCAGCGCTCGACTTGGCGAAACCCACCGGCATCAGGCCGATCACGGTGACCAGCGTGCCCGCTAGCATTGGCGCCGCGGTATGCCCCCAGGCATATGTCGCGGCGGTGACGCGGTCGAAGCCTTCCTCCATCTTCACCACGATCGTCTCGATGATGATGATCGCGTCATCGACCAGCAGGCCCAATGAGAGGATCAGTGCGCCCAATGTGATGCGATCGAAGTCGCGGCCGGTCGCGAGCATGATCACGAACACCCCCGCCAGCGTCAGCGGCACCGCCATCGCGACGACGATGCCGACCCGCCAGCCGAGAGAAATCAGGCTCACCGCGATCACCACCGCCAAAGCCACGAAGAACTTCAGCATGAACTCGCCGTACGCTTCCTGGATGTTCACCGCCTGATCGGTGACTTTGGTGAAGCTGAGACCCAGCGGCATCTCGGAGGAGATCGCCGCGACCTCCTTGTCGAGATCCTTGCCGAGCTGGAGCCCGTTGTAGCGCTCCTTCATCACCACCCCGAGCTCGACCGAAGGCTCGCCCTGATTGCGGATGAGGTAGGTCGCGGGGTCCTCGTAGCCGCGCTTGACGTCGGCGAGGTCCGACAGCTTGAGCGTCTTTCCGCCGGCCACGATCGGCGTGTTCTTGATCTTCTGCAGATCGTCGAGCGCGCCGTCGAGGCGGACCTGGACTTGCGGACCATCGGTGTCGACCGAGCCTGCAGGGGTGAGAAGATTCTGGTTGCTGAGCGCGGCAAACACATCGCGCGCGGAAATGCCGAGGTTGGCGAGGCGGGCGTAAGAGAACTCGACGTAGATCTTCTCGGGCCGCTCGCCGATGATGTTGACCTTCTTGACGCCCGC
>CAJCHR010000150.1 GCA_903970225.1 Actinobacteria bacterium 21-64-8
ACCGCGTCATCCCGCCGGTCATCGATCTTGCCCCAAGCCGCCGCCACCCCCTCTGGCGTGCGTTGGTCGGGTGGTAGCAGGACCCCGCCATTCATCGTCATCCACGCGCCCTGGTAGACCCCGCCCGCCGCGCCGACGATCGCGTTCACGGGCGCGTTTTTCGAAACGAGAAACAGCGCGGCCGCTGCGACATCGGCCGGATCGAAGGCGGCGAAGGTTTCTTCGGGAAAGATGTCTTCGGTCATCCGCGTCGCCGCATTGGGCGCGATCGCGTTGACCCGGATGTCGTACTTTGCGCCCTCCAGCTGGAGAGTCCTGGCGAGGCCGATCACGCCGGCTTTTGCGGCCGCATAGTTCGCCTGCCCGAACATGCCGCCGAGCCCGGAGGACGACGTGGTCATGAGGATGCGGCCGTAGGCCTGCTCACGCATCGTCTCCCACACCGCCTTTGCGGCGAACGCGCTGCCCAGGAGGTTGACGCGCACCACCTGTTCGAAATCGGCAGGCTCCATCTTGGCGAACGTCTTGTCACGCAGGATGCCCGCGTTGTTGATCAGCACGTGGACGCCGCCCCAGGCCTCTTTCGCGCGGGCGACCATCTCGGCCATCTGTACGTAGTCGGAGACATCACCGCCGTTCGCCATCGCGGTGCCGCCTGCGGCAGCGATCTCCTCGACCACGCCGAGCGCCGAGTCCGATTGCCCGGTTCCGTCGCGCGCGCCGCCCAGATCGTTGACCACCACTTTCGCACCGCGCGCCGCCAGCGCCAGTGCATAAGCGCGGCCCAGGCCATTGCCCGCACCGGTGACGATGGCGACCTGATCGGCGAACGAGATGGTCATGGGCAGGGCTCCGGGTGCGTGGGGGAAGGCGATGACATGCGGGCTGCGGCGATGCAATCTTGCCCCACGCGAGGAAGCGCGTCATAGGCGCGGCCATCTCGACACACCAAAAGGAGTGCCCGATGAAGGTGCGCGTCCACGTCAGCCTCAAGCCCGGGGTGCTCGACCCGCAGGGCCGCGCGATCCAGCATTCTCTCGAAGGTCTTGGCTTTGCCGGCGTGCGCGATGTGCGCGCCGGGCGGCTGATCGAGCTCGATGTCGAGGACGGCGTCGCCGATGCGGCGCTTGACGATATGTGCCGCAAGCTGCTGGCGAACATGGTGATCGAAAATTACCGGATCGAGAAGGTCGCAGCGTGAGCGGTTTTCGCTCCGCCGTCATCACGTTTCCGGGTTCCAATTGCGATCGCGACATGGCGGTCGCGCTGGAGACGATCTCGGGCGCCGCGCCTTTCCGGGTGTGGCACGCCGATTCCGAATTGCCTGAAAAGCTCGATTTCATCGCACTGCCCGGCGGGTTTTCTTACGGCGATTATCTCCGCTCAGGCGCGATTGCCGCGCGAAGCCCGATCATGAACGCAATCGTCGAGGCGGCCCAACGCGGCGTGCCGGTGCTGGGCATATGCAACGGTTTCCAGGTGCTGACCGAAGCCGGCCTGCTGCCCGGCGCGCTGATGCGCAACGCGGCGCTGCGCTTCGTCTGCCGGGAGGTGACGCTGACGGTCGAAAACAGCCAGACGCTGTTCACCAGCGGCTACGAGGCGGGCCAGCACATCGTGATCCCGGTCGCGCATCACGACGGCAACTTCTTCGCCGACGATGCGACGCTCGACCGGATCGAAGACGAGGGCCGCGTCGCGTTCCGCTATGCCGAGGAGGTCAACGGCTCGGCGCGTGGTATTGCGGGAATTCTCAACGATGCGGGCAACGTGCTGGGCATGATGCCGCATCCCGAGCGGATGATCGAGGCGGCGCACGGCGGGACCGATGGGCGTGCGCTGTTCGAAAGCGCGATCAAGGGGCTGGTCGGGGCCTGACCTTTCCCCCTTCCCGCCCACGGGGGGAGAACAAGGTGCGCGTCTTCTCCACGACTCCTCCTTGCCCGCACGCCCCGCTCCTGCCAAAGCGCCGCGCAGCATGCATGGCCTCGCCAATCCTGCCCGTTTTTTGCGTCTCGCACAGTGGCTGACGCCGCTGTTGCTGGTCGTCGGCTTGGCGATCACGGCGGCGGCGCTGGCGTGGGGTCTGTTCGTCGTCCCGCCAGAGCGGTTGCAGGGCGAGACGGTGCGGATCATCTTTCTGCATGTGCCTTCGGCGTGGCTCGGCATGGCGGGATGGATTTCGATCGCTGCCGCCAGTTTCGCCGAGATCGTCTGGCGCCATCCCCTCGCCAGCATCGCCGCGCGCGCTGCCTCGGTGCCCGGCGCGACGTTTACCGCGGTGTGCCTCGTCACCGGCTCGCTGTGGGGGCGGCCCGCGTGGGGCGTGTGGTGGGTCTGGGACGGGCGGCTGACCAGCATGCTTGTGCTGCTGTTCCTTTATTTCGGTTGGATGGCGCTGGCCGACGCTTCGGGGCGTGACGGGCCGGGGTCGCGCATTCCGGCGATCTTCGGGCTGGTCGGCGCGGTCAATATTCCGATCATCCATTACTCGGTGATCTGGTGGAACAGCCAGCACCAGCCGCCCTCGATAACGTTGGGCAAATCGGCGATCGCGGGCGTGTTCCTTTGGCCGCTGCTCGCCGCGACGCTGGGCTTTTCGCTTCTGTTCGGCGGCGTGATGCTCGCGCGGATGCGCACGATCCTGGCGGATGTGCAGGCCGAAGCGCGGCTCAGGCGGCGCGCGATGGCCGAGAGCGACTTCTGATGCGCGAGACGTTCGATCCCTGGCACTTCGTCATCGCGGCTTATGCGGTCGGGATCGGCGCGACTCTGATCCTCGTCGCGCAAAGCTGGTGGGCGATGCGCCGGGCCGAGACGCGGCGCGACAAGGTCCGCGGCCGGTGACGGCTCTCAAGGCCAAGCACCAGCGGCTGGTGCTCGTCGCGATCGCATTGGTGGCGCTGATCGGCGCCGCGCTGCTCGCAGCGTGGGCATTGCGCAACCAGGCCTCGTATTTCTACATCCCGAGCGACATCCGCGCGCATCCGCCCGCGCCGACACGCGCGGTTCGGCTGGGCGGGATGGTGCAGAAGGGCTCGCTCAAGACCGAGGCCGACGGGGTGACGATCGACTTCCTGGTCGGCGACGGCAAGGCGGACGTGCCGGTCAAATTCCGGGGCATCGTACCCTCGCTGTTCGTCGAGGGCTCGGGGGTCGTCGCCGAGGGCAAGCTCGCGGTGAACGGTGTGTTCCTCGCGGACAACTTACTCGCCAAGCATGACGAGAAGTACGTGCCGCGCGAGATGCAGAACATGAGCCAGGAGCAGGCCCGAAACGTGGTCGCACAAACGAAATGATCGCCGAGTTCGGCCTTGCCGCGCTCTGGCTGGCGGCCGCGTTGGCGGGATTGCAGCTGTTCGCGGGCGCGGTGTCGCTGACGCGCGACGGCGAGGACTATGGCGCAGTGGTGCGCCCGGTCGCGGTCGTCCAGGGGCTTCTCGCGCTGGCCGCATTCCTCTCGCTGATCGTGGTGTTTTGCCAGACCGATCTGTCGGTGAAGCTGGTCTTCGAGAATTCGCACTCGCAAAAACCGTTCATCTTCAAGCTCGCCGGGACCTGGGGGAACCACGAAGGCTCGATGCTGATGTGGGTCACGATCATGGGGCTGGCGGGCGGGTTCGTGGCGCTGGTCGAGCGGCGACTGCCTGAACGCACGATGCTGGCAACGCTGGCGGGGCAGGCGTTCGTGAGCCTGGGGTTCTACGCATTCCTGTTGATCGCTTCCAACCCGTTCGAGCGGCTCGATCCGGTGCCCACGGAGGGCCAGGGGCTCAACCCGCTGCTGCAGGACCTCGGCCTCGCGTTCCATCCGCCGACTTTGTACATCGGCTATGTCGGTCTCTCGATCGCATTCAGCTTCGCGATCGGTGCGCTGGTGACTCGCGAGGTGGGGCCGGCGTTTGCGCGCGCGATGCGACCCTGGGTGCTGGGTGCGTGGATATTCCTGACGATCGGCATCGCCGCAGGTTCCTACTGGGCCTATTACGAGCTCGGTTGGGGCGGCTGGTGGTTCTGGGATCCGGTCGAGAATGCATCGCTGATGCCATGGCTCGCGGCGACCGCGCTGCTCCATTCGGCGAGCGTGCTGGCCTCGCGCAACGCCTTGCGCGCGTGGACCGTGATGCTCGGCGTGATCGCGTTCTCGATGTCGATGGTCGGCACGTTCCTCGTGCGATCGGGGATCCTCACAAGCGTCCATGCCTTCGCTGTCGATCCGCGGCGCGGCACCTTCATACTCGCATTGCTCGCGATCAACATCGGCGGCGCGCTGCTGCTGTTCGCGCTGCGCGCTTCGAGCGTGACCGAGGGCGAGCGCTTCGCGCCGGTCAGCCGCGAGGCGGCGCTGGTGTTCAACAACGTGATGCTGACCTCGATCCTGGGCATCGTGCTGTTCGGCACGCTCTACCCGCTCGTCGCCGAAGCGACGGGCGCACGGGTTTCGGTGGGGCCGCCGTACTTCAATCCGATGACTGCGCTGTTCGCGCTGCCGATGCTTGTGGTGCTCGCGGTCGGGCCGCTGCTGCGGTGGCGACGCGATTCGCTGAAGCGCATCGATCGCACGACGTCGGTTCTGGTGATCATCCTGATCCTCGCGGGGATCATCATCTATGCCGAGACCGACATTGGCGTCCTGCCGATGATCGGCCTCGCGATGGCGCCCACTCTGGCGGTGGCGAGCGTGCTGCCGCTCCGGGGTCGCAACTTGCGGCGCACGCCGCTAGCGACCTGGGGCATGGTCCTCGCTCACCTCGGCGTCGCGGTCACGCTTTTCGGCATGGCGAGCGAAAGCGCGTTCTCGCTGGAAAAGCTGGTCGCCGCGCGTGTCGGTGAGACCACGGCGATCGGGCCGTGGCAGATCGCGCTGAAGGCGGTCGAGCCGATCGCCGGGCAGAACTGGACCGCGCTGCAGGGCGATCTCGTCGCGCGGTACAAAGGCGGGGCAGGGCACGATCTCGCCCCGCAGGCGCGCAGCTTCTGGTCGCCGACCCAGTCGACCAGCGAAACCGCGCTTCTCACGCGCTGGAACGGGCAGCTCTACACGGTGTTCGGCGAGGAAACCGGCGACGGACGCTGGCAGCTGCGGTTGTGGTGGAAGCCGTTCGCGCCGCTGATCTGGGTCGGCGGGGTAATGATCGCGCTGGGCGGCGTGCTCGCGCTGATCGGCCGCACCCGGTCCGACCTGCGCCGCTATTTCGCGCGCGACAAGATCGCGTATCGCAAGGCGCGACAAGGGCAGCTGGGGCCGGAGCGTTGAAACGCGAGAATGTCATCCGTCTGCGCTGGGCGCTATGGCTGCCGCTGGTAGTGTTCTGCGTATTCGTGGGCCTCGCGCTTTATCGTTTCGGAAACCCCGTTTCAACCGACGTCATGAGCGCGCTGGTCGGCCAGCCATTGCCCCCACTCAAGCTCCCGCCCGCGACGGATGGCAGGCCGGGCGTGGCCACGGCTGACCTTGCAACCGGCAAGCCACGCCTGCTCAACATCTTTGCGAGTTGGTGCGTTCCGTGTGCGGTCGAGTCGCCGCAGCTTGAGTCACTTGCGAAAGAGGGCATCGAGATCGACGGCATCGCGATCCGCGACAAACCGGATGACCTCGCCGCGTTCCTACAGCGCAACGGCAATCCCTACACACGGATCGGCGCGGACCCGGTGGGCCAGGTCCAGCTCGCGATCGGGTCATCGGGCGTTCCCGAGAGCTACGTGATCGATGGCAAGGGCGTGATCCGCTACCAGCATATCGGCGATATCCGCGAGGAACAGTTGCCGATGATCCGCCAAAAGCTGGCCGAGGCTGCGCAGTGATGCGCGCGGGCGAAACTGGCGCACTTCTTCTCCGCTTCCGCTTGCGGGAGGGGTCGGGGGTGGCCCTTGCAAGGCTCAAGAAGGGCTCACCCCTGGTCCCTCGCGCAAGCGTCAGGGGGAACAGACCGCTTGCTTGTTTCGCGTTGACGCTCGCTTTCCTCACTTCCTCGCTCGCCGCTCAGGACAGCATGCCGCCAGCGCCGTGGGCTTACCGCCAGCTCCCCAATACCGCCCAGGAAGCGCAGGCGCAGGCGCTCATGGAAACGCTGCGCTGCCTGCAGTGTCAGGGGCAATCGATCGCCGATTCCGACGCGCCGATCGCGGGCGCCATGCGCAGCCTCGTGCGCGAGCGTATCGCGGCGGGTGAGCAGCCCGAAGCGATCCGCAAGTGGCTGATGCAGCGTTATGGTGATTACGTGAGTTACAGCCCGATGCTGAGCGCGCGCAC
>CAJCHR010000151.1 GCA_903970225.1 Actinobacteria bacterium 21-64-8
GCCGCCGTCGGCACCGCCGATCGCGCTTGGACCGAAAAGGCGTGGTTCACCCTGATGCGCAAGGACGCGGAGCTGCAGGTCGGGCTCGGTCTGGGAAAATATACCAACCGCAATATCATGGATGGTTTCGCTGGCGTCCAGCGCGGCACGCAGCAACGCACGGTGCGCGCGAGCCGCGTGCTCGCGCCGCGCTTCGACGACATGAGCGTCGGACCGATCGCCTGTGAGGTGATCGAGCCGTTCAAAACGCTGCGCATCACGTTGGCCAAGAACGAAGCGCAGCCGCTGCGTTTCGACTTGACCTTCCATGCAACGATGCCGGCCTTTTTCGAGAACCGCGATGTGGTGGCACACGGCAGCCGGATCGCTTCCGACCTGGTGCGCTTTCATCAGCCTGGCACGGTCTCCGGCTGGATCGAGATCGACGGTGAACGGATCGAAGTGAACCCCGACGAATGGTACGGCTTTCGCGATCGGAGCTGGGGCGTGCGCGAACACGTCGGGCTCGATCCGACCGACCTGGTACCTGGCAACGTCGGTGCGACAGGCAGCGCCAAAACGGGTGCCTATCATTTCAACTGGCTCGTATCGAAGATCGATCGGCCCGACGGCACCAGCTACGACCTGGCCTACTACTTCCGCGACTTCGGCGGAGAGGGGCGGCCCGATTTCTTTACGGGCCACATCAACGAGAGCGACGGACGCCAGACCCCGATCCTGCACCTCTATCCCGAAATGGATTATCGCACGGTCGATCGCGGCGCGGTGCGCGGACGCGTCACTGCGCTGCTGGCCGGGCCGGGCAAGGAGGTTGTTGAGCGGGTCTTCGAAATCGAGGTGATCAATCCCGAGATGGGGTTCCGGCTGCTGCCGGGCATGTACGGCGCTTGGAAGGGACAATTGCACGGAAGCTTCAAGGGCGAGGATTTCCTCGACGGAGAGTGCATCGATGACGTCAACGCGCCCGAAAAGCTGGCCGAGACGTACCGCTGGCAGATCCGCGATCGGCCCGTACGCATACGCGAAGGCGTCAACGAAGGGTACGGCGATATGGAAAGCATCATCCTTGGCGATTACCCCGGCGTCCGTATCGTGTGACCGGGGTAAAGCCGGTCATGTCCGCCGACAAACGGTCCGCGCGCGGCGGCAATCCGAACGATCAACGGGCACGAGCTGCCGAAACGCGCGGCACGATCCTTATCGCGGCCCGAACCCTGTTCAGGAAGGCCGGCTATCACGGTACCGGTACGACGGAGATTGCGGCCTGCGCGCAAGTGACGCGCGGCGCGATCTATCACCACTTTGCCGACAAGGAAGCGCTCTTCCTCGCGGTCTTTCGCTTATTAGCCGAGGAGCTCGCGGAGCGATCGAGCGCAGCAGCGGCGCCGCTTTCCGGAGATCTTTGGCCGCAGATAACGCAGGCGTATCACCACTACCTTCTTCTGATGGCTACCAATGCCGATTACCGCCGCGTGCTGCTGATCGATGGACCTGTCGTACTTGGATGGTCCCGCTGGCGGGACTTGCAATCGGAGTACGTCGCCGCTCGCACGGCCGATGCCTTGCACCTGCTGATGGATGCAGGGCTCGTCCGGCAGCAGCCGGCTCTCCCTCTCGCCAGCATTATTCAGGCCGCACTGCACGATGCGGCGCTGACGATGGCCAATTCAGCGGACGAGCCGGGAGCCGGCGAGGCCATGATGGCAGCGTTCCTGTTCATGTTGCAAGGTCTCAGGGAGCCCTCGCTTGAGGTTGGCTGACCCTCCGGCTCGATGCAGGCGCTCGAGCCGCCTCCAACCGGGTCGGACGGAAGTCAGCCTGTCGGCAGATAGCGGTCCCACTCGAACGGTACGATCGCGTAAAATGGCGCAGCCAAAAGGCCTTTGACCTCGCCTGACGCCCAGCGCGCCTTAGCGGCCTCGGCTAGGGCCACCGCAGCCTGGACCGGATCAGAATCGAGATAACAATACGTGATTTGAAGCCCGCGCGCATCACGGCCATACGGTTGCGGAGCAACGCTGCCCTGATACCACCATACGCCGGCCACTCCCGGAAGATCGACGAGCGCGGCGGGCGTAGCGCTCCCCTCCTCTACAATGACGTAGACGCCCAGTGCGGGTCGCCAAGGGATTACATCCGCCCCTGCCACCGCGCGCGCTGAAGCAACCTTACCGTCGAGATCAGCAGTCAGATACGTGATGCTTGGTAGCCGGATCGCCATGCGCCCTCCCACGTTCAGCGCGTCGCCAAGGACGTTGAAGCCAGGAATGCCGCCATCGTCGGTGAACATGTAGGTCTGGATATGATCGACCTTGTCGAAGTCGCCTTCGCTGGCAGCGCGGGCGCCACGGCACGCCGGCGTCGACACCAGACGCAGCGATTGCCGCAATTCCGGAAGGCGGTGCTGCTCGGGCCTGTGATCGAGCGAGTGCCATTCGATATATTCGGCGTCGCGTCCCTCCGGATGGCGGCCCGAGAACGATATGAACACGTATTTGGCCGATGTTTTGCCGGTGCTGAGCACGACGGGCAGTTGCTCGGTAGGTGTTCCTTCAAGAATCATATCTTTCCTCTCATCGGCAGGCCCAGGAGCCCGCTGGCTGATATCGTCTCATCGCCGCGCAGCGCTTTGGTATCGCGCGCAAGGCTGCAGGATCTCATAAAGTCCCTAGCTGTCCTCCTTCAGCGACCGGCCGGCGGCTGTCGATGAACGCACCTGCGCCATGAACCTCGATTCGAGCCTTGCGGCGACCACTGCCTCAGCATTTCCGCGAGCCCCTCCTGACATCGACCTAGGCGCAGCTCGGGCTGTGCTGCGATAATGCTACAGGGATCAAGCATTTTATGTCAGCGCTGGGCACGCCGCACTGAGAGCTCTTTCGACGACAGCTGGATAGGTCTGCGCTCTTTGGGTATCGGATCGCACATATGCTATTGCAATATCTGATCAACCACGCCAAAAATCAGAGACCGAAATGTGAAAAGTCCGGGTGGTGGGGATGTCAGACATCGATGACCGATGGTCGTCCGTAGTTGGCCGGATGGCTGCGGCAGCACGGCCGAAGGTCGTCGGCGATGACCGCTCCCCGCCCATGCACCGATCACGGCTCTCGATGAAGCGGAATTCGTGAGGCCTGCCCGCCGCGGGTCGCGCGCGTGAACCCGTGAGCAATCTGTCGCGGCAAACGCGAAAAAGAATATCGAACAGCTGAGTGCCCCGCGGATACGCCTGGCCGCACTGCGCGATTATGGAGCGAGATGGATGAGCGAATTCGATGAAACCTATGATTTCGTCGTGGTCGGCAGCGGCGGCGGATCAATGTGCTCGGCGCTCGCCATGCGCGCCGCGGGCAAGTCGGTGCTCATCATCGAAAAGACGGCTCTGATCGGCGGCACCACCGCGCGTTCGGGCGGCGTCATGTGGATCCCCAACAATCCGTTCATGGCCCGCGACGGGGTGGAGGATACACCGGAGAAGGCAACCGCCTATCTCGACAGCGTGGTGGGCGATCACAACGACACGCCCGGCGCATCGCGCGCGCGCCGCCAGACTTACGTGGCAGAAGGCCCCAAAATGATCGACTTCCTGCTTGGACAGGGGCTGAAGTTCACGCGCGTACCTTATTGGCCGGACTACAACGACGAACGCCCGGGCGGATCTGAGCCGGGACGCACGGTCGTCGCCGAATTGTTCGACGTCAATGATCTCGGGCCATGGAAGGACCGGCTCCGCCCCAACTTCCTGACGCTTTTCGCCACGTTGGACGAGGCGCTGAAGCTGCCGACGTTCAAGCAATCGTGGGCAGGCAAGAAGGTCATGCTGAAGGTTGGGCTGCGGACCGTCTTCGCCAAGCTGCGCGGCAAGCACTACGTGACCGCCGGCGCGGCGCTACAGGGCCGCATGTTGCACGCGGCCGTGAAGGCCGGGGTCGAATTTCGCACCGAAGCGCCGGTCAGCGAACTCATCGTGGAAGATGGCGCGGTGACCGGGGTCGTCAGCGAGAAGAACGGCGCACCGTCGCGCGTCGGCGCCCGGCTCGGTGTCCTGGTCAATGCGGGAGGCTTCGCGCACAACCAGGCGATGCGCGACCAGTATCAGCCCGGTACGTCCGCGAAGTGGACCAACACCGCTGAAGGCGACACCGGCGAAATGATCCTCGAGATGATGCGCCACGGCGCAGCGATCGCCCAGATGGAGGAAATGGTCGGCAACCAGATGTCGATCCCGCCGGGCCAGGAAAACGACCCGGTCAAACCCGTCGTACAAGGTATGGCAGCGCCGCACGCCATAGTCGTCGACCAGTCCGGCGTGCGCTACATGAACGAGGCTGGGTCTTACATGACCTTTTGCAAGAATATGCTCCTGCGCAATCGGGAGGTTCCCGCCGTCCCGAGCTGGGAGATATTCGACACGCAGTATATCACCAAGTACATGCTCGCCGGGACAATGCCGGGCGCGAGCAAGCCAAGCCGCTGGTTCAAGGAGGGCTTCCTCAAGAAGGCGGATACGCTCGAGGCGCTGGCGTCGCTCATCAACGTTGCGCCCGCCACGCTGCGCGGCACTGTCGACAGGTTCAACGGTTTCGTCATGAAGAACCACGACGATGATTTTCAGCGCGGCGACCGCGCTTACGATCGCTGGCTGGGAGATGCCTATCATCAGCCTAACCCGTCGCTCGGCGCGATCGACAAGGGGCCGTTCTACGCGATGCCGGTCGTTCCCGGTGATGTCGGAACGTATGGCGGCGTGGTGACCGACATCCACGCGCGGGTGCTCAAGGAAGACGGAACCGCGATCCCCGGATTGTACGCGACCGGCGTCTCTACGGCCTCCGTGATGGGCCGGTCCTATCCCGGCGCAGGCGCGAGCGTGGGACCTTCTTTCGTTTGGGGGTTCGTCGCCGCCAAACATGCGCTCGCCACCGTAGTCTGACACAAAGGGCGA
The DNA here is from genome assembly GCA_903970225.1 of Actinobacteria bacterium 21-64-8. Classification (GTDB taxonomy): domain Bacteria; phylum Pseudomonadota; class Alphaproteobacteria; order Sphingomonadales; family Sphingomonadaceae; genus Novosphingobium. The sequence continues at coordinate 4,946 of CAJCHR010000151.1, forward strand.
GCGGGTTCCCATCGGTCCCGCTCGCCGAATGCAGGATTCCGGTCGGCGAGCCGAAGCACGCGGAGAAACTTGAACGCTGGAGAATAATCTTTGCCGATGCGATCTCCGATGCGCGCACGTTAACCGATGAGGACTCCCTCCACGGATTGCCCGCCAGTGTGCAGCGCACCGATTCCCTGCCCTACATCAATTCCGACATGACCATTTCGTTCTGACTGGTCACCCGTCAAAGCCGACCTGACTACCCCTGTCGGGCGATGACCCTGCCCTCGAGACACTCCTCGAAGCCTTCTTGCCCCACTCCTTCCCGATGCCGCTCTGCTTGTAACCGCCGAAGGGGATATCCACCGCAATCGATGAGCCGCCGTTGATGCCAACCGTGCCGGTGTGACGTCGCCGAAACTGGTTGGTTCGACGAAGAGACCGTCGCCCTCCTTGGTTGCGATGTGACCTTCGGCGATCAGGCGGCACCTTCGGCCTTGCCCGATTTGATATACCCGATCACGCGATCCCCGAACATTCACACCCGTTCGATAATGATCGCGGGCGCCATGCCCCCCGCTGCGCACATGGTGATCAGGGCATAGCGGCCGCCCGAACGCTCGAGTTCGTCTAGCGCCGTGCCGATCAACACTGCGCCAGTCGCACCGATCGGATGGCCCAGCGCGATCGAGCCACCATTGATGTTGATCTTCGCGCGGTCGATATCGAGATCGCGGATGAATTTCTCGACGACGACCGCGAACGCCTCATTCACCTCCCAGACGTCGATATCGTCCTTGGTCAGCCCCGCCTTGGCCAGCACCTTCTTTGCCGCGGGTACCGGCGCGTTCAGCATCAGCGTCGGGTCGTCACCGACATTGGCGGTAGCCACGACACGGGCGCGGGGCTTCATTCCATGCGCGGCGACATATTGGTCCGAGGCGAGGAGCAAAGCAGCGGCTCCATCGACCACGCCCGAAGACGTGCCGACATGATGGACTGCCTTGATGTCGACATCGGGATAACGTTGGTTGATGAGCTGGCGGTACGTCGGTCCGTCCTTCTGACTGGACATGTCGGCGATCGCCTCGAATGCCGGCCTCATTCCGGCGAGCGTCTCGGCACTGGTGCCGGGACGTGGATATTCCTCGCGGTCCAGCACTATGCTGCCATCATCGTCGATTACGGGGATCACAGAATTATCGAACCGGCCCTCCGCGATCGCGATGGCAGCGCGGCGCTGGCTTTCCACGCCGAACGCCTCCAGGTCCTCGCGCGAGATGCCCTCGATCGCGGCAATTGCGTCGGCAGCGACGCCTTGATTGGACTGAGGATGTTTCGCCTGCAGCCGAGCGTTCGATCCCATCCCGCCCATCAGGCCAGCGGCGATAACCTTGCCCATATAGTCGTTTACGTAGCTCATCATCTCGGTACCGCCGGCGATAACGAGGTCTTCCGCCCCCGACTTGATCTGCGCTGCGGCCAGTGCCGTCGCCGTGATGCCGCTGCCGCAAAAGCGGTCCAGCGTCACGCCACTGACCTTGACATCGAAGTCGGCATCGAGCGCAGCCATCCGTCCAAGGTCGCCGCCCTGCGAGCCGAACTGGGCCGAGGTCCCCCAGATGACGTCATCTACATCCGCGGTGTTCAGGTTGTTGCGATCCTTCAGTGCTTTCAGCACCGTCGCGCCGAGATGCTGTGGATGCATGTGCGAAAGAGCGCCTTTACCGATTTTGCCAATGCTGCGCGGCGTGCGGACGGCGTCGATGATATAGGCTTCAGACATTGGGTGCGCTCCTAATCTTAATAAGTATAGCCGCTCACGAGCCCATGTTTCGGCCTGTAAACGCATGAGATTCTGCTACTATTCTGGTCTGCTTGATGGTGCGTCTGGGTGCGCCGTGATGAGTCCATGCGTGTTCCCGTCGAGGCAATTGCGGGCGGGAACAGCTTCGCCTGGCTTCTGCGAACGCATCAACGATCACTCGGACCGACCATGCACGGCACCGCGCAGGCTTCGGCGTATTCCCGGCGGAGCCGGGTTATTAGATCGGAGATCGGCGGCAAGTCGTGGATCAGGCCAATGCCCTGCCCCGCGCTCCAGATATCCCGCCACGGCGTCTTGCCGGTCGGCAGGTGTTCGCTCGAGTGACGTTCGGGTATTGCCAGTGCGTCCGGATCGAGGCCGGCGGAAACCAGCGAGGCCTTGAGCCAACTGGCCGCCATGCCGTTGACGCCTTTGGTGTAGATTACGTCGGTCACGCCGCCCTCAACGAGCATGGCCTTGTAGGCGTCGGGCGCGGCGGATTCCCGCGAAGCGATGAAACGTGTGCCGATGTAAGCGAGGTCCGCGCCCAGAACCTCCGCAGCGCGGATCGCGGCGCCCGTGGTGACGGCGCCCGCCATAACGATCGTGCCGCCGAACATCGCGCGAACGGCAGGAATGAAAGCGAGGTGGCTGATCGTTCCGGCATGCCCGCCGCCGCCCGCCCCGATGCAGACAATCCCGTCGGCCCCGGCGGCCGCGGCCTTTTCCGCAAAGCGGATCGTCGTCGCGTCGTGGAAGTGGAGCATCCTGTATTCGTGCACAAGCGGCGCGTTGCGGGTCGGGTCGCCGACGGACGTGACGATGATCCGCGTGCCATATCTTCGGCATATCTCGAGGTTCTCGCGGAACTCGTCCTGAGAGGCATTGGGCGAGATGTTGACCGCCAGCGGGCCGACCTTCACGTCTGGATTCAACCCGGAAAAACGCTTCAGAGCCTCGCTGACGGTCTTGAGCTGTTGCTCGAGCTCGGCAAGGTCGCGGCAGTGGTTGCGCGTCAGCGACCCGATCACGCCGGCCTTGCAGCAGGCGATGGCGAGCTCGGTCCCGCTGACCAGGAACATCGGCGCGGCGAAAGCCGGCAATGAGAGTAAATTTCGAAGATCGACCGGAAGCGCCATCGATCAGTCGAAGCCCGATTGGTCGATCGCGGGAAGTGCCGTCTCGCAGCCAGGCTCCTTGGCTGGCTTTCGCAGGTGGCGAGCAGCGTTGTCCCTGACCGCACCGATGAACACATCGAACAGCTCCGCCGGGAGGTCATGGCCCATCCCGCCCAGTTCGAGCAGCCACGCGCCAGCGATGGAAGCTGCAAGATCACGGCCGCACTCCGGCGGGAACAGCGGATCGTCGCTGCCGGACACGACCAGCGTGGGAACGGAAAGCTTGCTTAGCCACGCACGTCGGTCCGGCGCTCCCCTTCCGACCGCAAGTTGCCGTGCTGGACCGGCAGGATTGTAGGCACGATCGGCTGCGCGAGCGGCCAGGGTGCGCAGCTCCGCTTCAGGCGTAGGATAGCGAGGACTTCCAAGCGCCCGATTGAGTGCGACCTGATGATCGAGATAGGCGCCGCGATCCCGCTGCGGATCCGGCGCGCGTGTAGCCAGAATGGCAAGGGCGTCCGGATTCGATGGCGGCAGATCGGGGTTACCGCTGTGAGTCATGAACAGGTTGAGCGATCGAACGCGCGCGCCATGCTCGATCGCCATAACCTGCGCGACCATCCCGCCGAGCGACACACCCAGCAGGTGCGCTGCGGCGATGCCCAGGCCATCCAGAAGACCCACTGCATCGGCCGCCATATCGGACAGCGTGTAAGGCAGGACCGGTTCGCGACCTTGAGCGCGTGCGGCCGCAACCGCAGCCAGGTCGGGCAGCCCTTGCTCATCCATGTGGCTCGACAGGCCAATATCACGATTGTCGAAACGCAGCGTCCGGAAGCCGGCCGTCTCCAAGCCCCCGATAAGCGCGGGGGGCCAGCGGATCAGTTGCGCGCCGACCCCATGAATCATCAGCAGCACCGGTCCCTGCGCGGGTCCCGAGAGTTCGTATTCGATCGTGATGCCGTTGGCTTGGGTCCGCGCCATGACGTTACCTCGGCCGTTCGATAAAGTCATCCCACTGCGGCGTCGACAGCTGGGCCTGCAGTTCCGACAGCGTGCTGGTATCCAGCGTCGGCGTTCCAGTCTTGTCGAGGTACCAGCTTTGGCAGCCGCCGGTTCCCCAGACCGAGTGTCTGGACTTCTCTCTGATAGCCTCGAGCCAGTCCCGGCTCGATTCCTCGCGCGGCGAAAGCAGCACTCCTGCGCCCACGATCCGGTCGATCAGCTGCAGGATGTAGTCGACCTGCGCTTCGGCGATCCCCACGACGGACGAGGTGCCGCCCGGCGAATAGGGGCCGTTGATCATCAGGAAGTTGGGCATGTGCGGGATCGCGATCGCTCGATAAGTCAGCGGCAGATCGCGCCAGACCTCGTCGAGCGTTACTCCGCCTTCACCGACGACCTTCATCGGGCGGATATAAGCGTGTGCATCGAAGCCGGTGGCAAATGCGAGGACATCGAGTTCGTGCAGCCTGCCGTCACTGGTGACCACGCCTTCGGGCACGATGCGGTCGATCGGATCGACGACGATGTCGACGCTCTCGTGCTGCACCGCTTCGTGGAACCCGTCCGAGAAGACCAGTCGCTTGCAGCCGACATCGTAGTCGGGCGTGAGCTTGGCGCGCAGCTGCGGATCGCGGATCGCCGCAAGCGCGTCGAGACAAACCTGGTCACGCGCCTTGCGGCCTTCTTCGGAAGCGGTAGCGGCTTTGCCGCGCGCCTCCGTCTCGCTGCGAAGCTGTAGATAATATCGGTGCCACTGCCGTTTCGAAATCCAGAATCCCAGGCGCCGCCACCATGCGTTCGGCGTATCCTTGACCGGGAAGACCCACTGCGGCGTGCGCTGGAAAACCGACAGTTTGGCGGCCCGGCCCGACAATGCGGTGATGATCTGCGTCGCGCTGGAACCCGTGCCGATCAATCCGATCCGCCTGCCGGCGAGCGGGATCGCGGGGTTCCACCGCGCTGTGTGGAATGCCGCGCCAGCGAAACTTTCGCGGCCTTCGATCTGCGGCATCACAGGCGCATGGAGCCGGCCGGCGGCTGCGATGACCACATCGGTGTCGAACCGCCTGCCGTCGCTGGTGGTCACGATCCACGCTCCGTCGGCGAATTCCGCCGAAACCACCTCGGAGTGATATTCGATCAGCGGCAAGACGCTGTGGCGCCGCGCCACACGGTGGTAATATTTCCAGATGTCCGGCCCTTTGGCGTAGCGTGATCGCCACCAGGGATTGCCCGCAAAGGAATAGGAATACAGGTGCGCGGCAACGTCGCAGGCGACGCCGGGGTACACGTTGTCGCGCCAGGTTCCGCCCATCGCGGCCGCCTTCTCGAGGATCACGATATTCCGGAAACCTCGCTCTCGCAGCTTGATCGCCATCAACACGCCGGAAATACCGGCGCCGATAATGACGAATCGCGCGTTCTTGCCGATTGGCATCGCCGTCTCGATGACTGGCGCCGCTACGTCCTGTTCCCGATACATCTTCAGATCCCAAGCTTCAGGCGATGCCGCTTCTCGATGGAGCACGCGGTCATCACGGCAGTCAATTTGGGATTGCTATGCCACAAGTGCATTTTGTTTTGCGAGGGGATAATGCAAGAGGGATCTGGAGATCGCGTCGCCCCGGCGGCAAAGCCAAGGGTGGCTCTTCAGAGGCGATCACGCGGGAGGCCCGGGTATGCTGACAGTACATCATCTTGGCGTTTCACAGTCGGAACGGATCGTCTGGTTATGCGAGGAGCTCCAAATTCCCTATGAGCTGAAGCGCTACCATCGTGACCCGCAGGTCAGGGGAGCGCCGCCCGAATACAAGGCGCTGCATCCGCTGGGCGCCGCTCCGGTGATTACCGATGGCGAGGTTGTCATGGCAGAATCCGGCGCAATCGTGGACTATATCATCGCCCGCTACGGTGATGGACGCCTCGCGGTCCCGCACGACGCAGCGAACTATCCGGACTACATCTACTGGTTTCACTATGTGAATGGGACATTCCAGCCCGCCGCGATGGTCGACATGATACTTGCGCATGCAGGCCTGCCGAGCGACAACCTGCTCCTTCAAGCGATGGCCGCGCGCTTGATCCGGTCAGTGGAAGCCGTCGATAACCGCCTTGGCCAGGCGGACTTCCTTGCCGGCGACCAACTGACCGCCGCCGACATCATGATGGTCTTTTCGTTGACGACCATGCGCTACTTCAACCCGTTCAGTCTGTCGGGTTACCCGAACATTCTTGCTTACCTTCAACGCATTGGTGAACGTCCGGCGTATCTCTCGGCTATGGCCAAAGCCGATCCTGGAATGCCCCCGCTGCTAGCCTGACCGGTTTGCTCCTGAATAGAGTTCTCAGCGTGTGCAACAGCCGCACCTTGTAGCTAGTCACGAGGTTCGCGGCCATCCCCAGTATGTCGCGATCCATCAATTGATGGCGGCGCAAGCTGGTGTTCCTGACCTCCACGTTCGCGGTCAAGCCGGCCGAGGATTGGCACGATTTCTTCGACTACACCTCGGCGCGCAAGGGGTCGCGGATGGGGCCAGGGCTGGGGCTGGTCTATTCGGGTCAATCCGAACCATCAAAGATACGCGTAAATGTTGTACTATTGATGGTGCTAGAAAGATTCCACCAGACGGTGTCTGGTGATTTTCTTCCGGAATTCCGCAGAGCCAGCCGCTTGCTGGACCTTCCCGGACGTTGCCGGAAAGGTCGTTGGTGCCCAGAAGAGGACTCGAACCTCCACGCCCTTGCGAGCGCCAGCACCTGAAGCTGGTGCGTCTACCAATTCCGCCATCTGGGCACGGGACGAAGCGCTTACGGGGCGCGTCGCCGGGTAGGAGGGCGCCGATAGCGGCGTGAAGGGTCCGTTGTCAACGCATCATCTTGGGCATGACGGCGGCTATGCCTCGGGTGCGCCCCGATCGATGGTTGCGCGCGTGCGCGGCGCCGTGCAATGCGAACGCGGCGCAATTTTCCGGCGGACTCAATCGCGATGGCACGGCTCAAAGACGGCAAGGAACTGTTCGGCAAACTCGTCACTCTCGTAGGTGGCAGCGGGTTCTTCGGCGAACATGTCGCGCAGGAACTGCTGACGCGTGGCGCGCGCCTGCGGATCGTGAGCCGGGCCCCCGAGAAGGCATTCCGGCTCAGAACGCTTGCCCCGCTCGGAGCGATCCAGTTTGTTCGCGGCGACGTCACGAAACCGCAATCGCTTGCCGCCGTGCTGCCGGGCAGCGATCTTGCCGTAAACCTCGTCGGAGCCTTCAAGGGCGATCTCGATGCGGTTCAGGGCAAAGGTGCCGGGCTGATCGCCGCCGCCGCGCGGGATGCGGGCGTGAGCGCGTTCGTGCATGTTTCCGCGATCGGCGCCGATACCGAAAGCGCAGTCGGTTATGCACGCTCCAAGGCAGACGGCGAGGCGGCGGTGCGTTCTGCGTTCCCCTCCGCGACGATCCTGCGTCCCGCGATCCTGTTCGGCCAGGACGACAACTTCGTGATGATGTTCGCCCGATTGATTGCACGCTTCCCGGCGTTGCCGGTGTTCGGGCCAGAAGCCAACGTGCAACCGGTGTTCGTGGATGATGCCGCAGAGGCCGTCGCGCTCGCGCTGGTCGATCCAGTGGCGCACGGCGGCAAGACGTTTGAGATCGCCGGTCCTGAAGTGATCACGATGCTAGCACTGAACGAGCGGATCGCCGCAGCGCAGCACCGTGAGCGCGGCTTCATCGCCCTGCCCGATGCGGCATCGGGTCTGATCGCGAGCATTCCCTTCTCACCGATCAGCGCGGATCAGTGGAAGCTGCTCAAGGCGGGCAACGTCGCCTCGGGCGCGCTGCCCGGTCTCAAGGAACTCGGAATTGCGCCGCGGCCGCTGGAGTTGTTTCTCGACCGCTGGATGGTGCCGCTTCGCAAGAACGGCCGTTTTGCCGACAAGCTAACGGTGCGCTGAAGCCTAGCGCGCCGCCTCATGCGGCGGCCAGAAATCCAGATCGGCATAATGCGGGGCCGGATAGATCGATTCCATCCGGTCTGCCAGCAGCGGCGAGAAGCTGGGGCGTGACTTGAACGTCGCATACCAGCTTGCCGCCTGCTCGTGACCGTTCCAGTCGATCCCGCCCAGATAGTCGGCGACCGAGATCTGCGCCGCGGCGGCAAGGTCCGCCAGGCTCATGCGCGCGCCGCCGAGCCATGGCCGGGTGTCGACCAGCCAGTCGATATAATAGAGGTTCTCGTGCGCAAGCTTCATCGCCTCGCGTAGCGCACGCGAGTCGGGGGACTGGCGAAGGACCAGACGCTTGCGCATCTTCTCTTCGAGCAACGGACCCGTGACCTGCCCGAAGAACGATTCGTCGAACAGCGCGACCAGCCGGCGGATCTCGGCGCGGTTGGATGCGGTGCCGTTGATCATCGGGTTCTTGTCGTTGGTCTCTTCGAGGTATTCGGCGATCGCGCGACTGTCGCATAGCGTGACACCACGTCCGGGCTCGTGAAGCACGGGCACGCGGCCGGCGTGATTCATCACGAAGAACTCGTCACGCCCTTCCCAAGGGTTCTCGCGCACCAGTTCGAAGGCGATGCCTTTTTCGCTCAGCAGGAGCCTGATCTTGCGACTGAAAGGACAAAGCGGGAATTGAAAAAGTTGCCACATGACGGACGAGCTTGGCGAATTGCGCAGTTCACGTCCAGTCGCGGCCATCGATCCGGCATGCGATTCACGTGGAGAGGCGAGCTGCGCCATCCGACGATTGACCCTTGAGGATGAGCGGATACAAGCTGCGCAAAATCACAAATCGGGAGTCTGACCGGCATGAATCTCATGAACCTGCGCCTCGGCGCCAACAATCTCACCAGAACGCGTGCTTTCTACGACGCGACGTTCGGTGCACTGGGCCTGCCGCCGAGCAATACACCGGAGACGTATCCGATCGTGATGTACAAGATCCCCGGCGGACCCAACTTCGCGCTCGGCCCGGCGCGCGATGGCGAGCCCGCGACTCATGGCAACGGCGGCACGATCCTGTTCGCGGCCGACAGCGACGAGGACGTCGCCGCATGGCATGCGGCAGGCCTCGCCAACGGCGGCACGTGTGAGGGCAAGCCTGAACCGAAGCCACAAACCGGCGGCAAGTTCGGGGCCTATCTGCGCGATCCGGATGGCAACAAGCTTGGTGCGTACCATGGGCTCACCATCGGTTGAGCCACCCGAGAATTCGCGGCAATTCCGCCCGCGCGGCCTAATACCCCATCAGGCTTAGCACTTCGCGGCGGCTGCGCTGGTCCTCCAGGAACACGCCCATCATCCGGCTGGTGACCATCGTCACTCCCGGTGTGCGCACGCCGCGTGCGGTCATGCAGGCGTGGCTCGCATCGACGACCACCGCGACGCCGCGCGGATGGAGGTGGTCCCAGATGCACTGCGCGACTTCGGCGGTCAGGCGCTCCTGGATCTGCAGCCGCCGCGCGAAGCCGTGAAGAACGCGCGCGAGCTTGGAGATGCCGACGACAAAGTCCTGCGGCAGATATGCAATCGAAGCCTTGCCGATGATCGGCGCCATATGATGTTCGCAGTGAGACTGGAACGGGATATCCTTTAGCAGGACGATCTCGTCATATCCGCCAACCTCGTGAAACACCCGATTGAGGTGGATCGCAGGATCCTCCGCGTAGCCTACACAGTATTCCTTCCAGGCACGGGCAACGCGCGCCGGAGTATCGATCAAGCCTTCACGCGCCGGATCATCGCCGGTCCAGCGAATCAGTGTCCGGATCGCGTCCTGGACATCCTGGGGCACCGGCGGCTTGCCACTCTGCTGATCTTCATCGGGCCCATCGAGGCTACTCATGTTACGAACTCTCCCATTCACATCGTCTGATAACTAATCGGGGCGGCGCAGGATGCCGCCGCGGCGGAAAAGTCCGCGCTTGCTCATCGGCTCGAACGTCTCGCCGGGGCGTTCGGGATCGAGCAGTTCGCTGTCGGCGAGCACTTTTTCGTGGTCGCTGAGCGGGCGCAGGACGAATCGTTCCAGATACTTGTGCTTGCCCCGTTCCCGATCGTCCGCGGCCCCGATCGCGGCAGCCATCGATCCGTGCTGCTCGATCAACGCGGCGATCTCCTCTGGAGAGACGCCGCAATGTTCGGACAGCAACCGGTGACGGATGGTGGTGATGCACGGGCCGATGTGGGCGTTCGCGGGCCGTGCGGCGTCGAGGAAAACGTCGCACTCGCTGTCGAGGCCCATCGAGCGGTTGTTCATGTTGGCCGAGCCGACGCGCAGGATCTCGTCATCGACGATCGTCAGCTTGGCGTGAACGTAGATCGGCGTTCCCCCGGCCGCATGCGGCACGAACAAGTGGAAGCGTTTCGCGTGATCATGCTCCAACACCGCATGCATCAGCCTTACGCGTGCACCGTCCATCGCGATGGGTTCGAGCCAACCGTGCGCCGTGACCGGGTTGATCAACACGAACTCCGGGGGGTCGGGCTCGGCCAGCCGTTTGGCGATGGCTTCAGCGATCTTGCGCGAGGCGAAGTACTGCGTCTCGGCATAGACGAAGTGCTTTGCGCGCGCGATCTGCTCGACGAACAGCGCCTCGATCTCGCGCACTTCGGGAATGTCGCGATACTTTCCGCGGGTGCGGGCGATACCGATTTCGACGTCTTCGAAATCGGCCTTGAGCCTTGCGGGCCAAGGGCTCTCGGTCTCGGGTTTGCAGCAAGGCAGTTCCTCGCCCGAGGCGATCTTCCATCGCTCGCGCCCGAGATCGGCCAGCGCGGTCGCGACCTCGCCTTCCATCAGCATCGAAACATCGTGCCAAGGGCCATACGTCTTGGCACCCGGGCCGCCGCGCCGCGGATCGTTATCGAGGTGCTCGGTGGTATCCCAGCGCTCGCCGGTCATGTCGATCCCGCCGCAGGCCGCGAGCGTGTCGTCGATCACCAGGATCTTCTGGTGATGGCTGCAGCCGACCGGATGCGCACCGTCGAGTCTCGCCTCGATCCGCCCGTTGGCGCGCCAACGCAGCAGGTCGGCGATCATCGATCCACGCAACACGAACTTGAGGGCGCCGAAGTTCCAGATCAGCACCGAAACGCTCAGCGTGCGTCGCCGTTTGACGAGCCAGATGATGAAAGCACCGAGCCTTGCCGGGTAACGCGCGCGCCGCTTGCGGTTCCACCAGCGCCGTCCGCCCGAAAGGCGGATGCGCGTGTCGAAGTCCCAGCCGATCATGAACACGTTCTGCCGGGCGTTCAGCATCGCTTCGCGCGCGATCTCGAAATAGTCGGCGGCGTCTATCACCAGAACGGCCCGCTTTGCGCGGGCGAAGCGCCAGACCGATGGCGACGCGCCCTTCCCCTCCACGCTCAATCCGCCATCCTTGCGCTTCTGCGATCCGAAATGCGGGGCCCAAATACGGTATTCGCCTCGCCGAGGGCTTTACTAGTGGCGACTGCTCCGCCGATCAGCAAGAGCCATGGACGATTCCTCATCCTCACTCCTCAACCGCTTGCGCGCGCTGGCCGCGCGCGTGCCTGGCGGTACGGCGGCGGGACGCTGGTTGCACGCGCTCGCGGATCCGCGGCTGCGCGCGATCAAAACGTCACGTCGGCGGCACGGCGAGGCGCTGTTCCAGCCATTTCCCGACACGTGGGAGGAACGTTACCCCGCGCTGTTCGATGGGCTCGCCCGGCATCTCGCGCCTTTGCCGGCACCGCGCATTCTCTCGTTCGGCTGCTCGACCGGCGCTGAAGTGCGGGCATTGCGCCGACGCTTGCCGAACGCCCGGATCGTAGGGATCGACGCGAACGCGCGCGTGATCGCTTTCGCGAAGAGGCGAAGCGCGGAGCCGTTCACCGAATTTCGTGCGGCCAGCACGATTGCGCCGGGCGAGCGTTATGACGCGGTCCTCGCACTTGCGGTGTTCCGGCATGGGGCGCTCGAGTCGGGTCGCCCGCAGTCGTGCGCCGCGATCCTCCCGTTCGCACGGTTCGAGAGCGGTACTGCGATGCTGGACGCCGTACTGGAGACCGGCGGGTGGCTTGCGATCTGCAACAGCCATTTCCGTTTCAGCGATACCGCCACAGCCACGCGCTACGCCTCGGACCCTCTCCGCCTGCCCGGCAATCCGCGCGATCCGCTTTATGGACCGGATGACCAGCGTCTCGCCGACATGGACGAACTCCCGGTGCTGTTCCGCAAACGCTGATCGCATCTATTGCGAGCGACGGCGGCCGCATCGAGCGGCGTGGCACGTCGCAATTCCGTTATGCCATGCGCGGCGAAGGCACGATCAGACGCGGCGTCGCCACGTCGATGTCGCCATCCAGCAGATCCGCGACGCGGCCGAGTGCAGTCAGCATCATCGCCTGCTCCCAGGAAGCGAGCGAGGCGAAGCCTGTCGACAGGCGGTTTTGCAACAGCTCCGGAGCGTCAGTGAGCATTTGCTTCCCCTGCTCGGTCAGGGTCAGTCGGACCTGGCGCTTGTCACGCTCACCCCTGCGGCGGCTAAGCAGACCCAGGTCCTCAAGCCTGTCGGCGATGTTGGTGATGCTCGCCTGACTGAGTTGCAACGCACCAGCCACTTCGCTTGGCGTCACGTCCGTGCCGGTATTCACTTCTTCCAGAACGAGCACTTGTGACGAGGTCAATCCGGACAGCTGCGCCAGCTTTCGTTCGCCCTCTTCGGCAGAGCGGAGGATCCTCCGAATTTCGCGAAGAGCGGGCGCGACGAGCATGCTTTCCATGCGCGATTGTTAAGCGGCTTATCCTTTCTGGTACATGAGCGGGAACGGACGCTTTTCGGTAAATTCTCCTTTTTGGACACAGCAGTGACCGTCGCGATCACGCCGCACCCCAATGAATCCGGCGAATCGTGCAATCGTCGAGGCGGGAAGCCTTCGATCGCGAAACCGGCCGCACTATTGATGGTTGTCCGGGAACATCGCTCTCACGCCGTGCGTGGGAGCCGATCGAACCATCGTGAAGAGGAAATTTCCATGAAGACTTCGATCATCGCCGCACTGCTGCTGGGGACTGCACTGCTTCCTGTTGGCGCCAGCGCGCAGAATACCAATGCCAGCCCAGCCAACCCGAGCGCGGCTCCTCCGTCCGCCCCGCTTCCAGGCGCAACGCTTGCCGTTGGCGGGACGATTTATGGCCCGACTGGTGATCCGGTGGGCACGATCGACTCGCTGACCGGCGATGCCGTAGTGGTGAACACGGGCGCTGCGAAAGCGACCTTGGCGCGCTCCTCGTTCGGTACCAGCACCAAGGGCCCGACGATCGGCATGACCAAGGAGCAACTGGAGGCGGCCGTGCAGCAGGCCAAGACTCAGGCGAACGGGGCACTCGATAGTGCGCTCACGCCTGGCGCCGCCGTTCATAGCAAGGACGGCCAGCCGATCGGCAAGATCGCCTCGGTCGATGGAGACAATGTCGTGCTCGATCGTGCCGCCGGTCCCGTCACGCTCAAGAAAACGATGTTCGCGACCGACCAGCAAGGCCTCGCCCTGGGCTTGACCGCGGCGGAATTCGAGTCCGCAGCTCACGCCGCGACTGCTTCCGCTGGAGCTTCTGCCAAGACCGCCGGCTGACGACGGCGCAAGGTCAGAAACGTGCAGGGCCGACGCACCAGCGCCGGCCCTTTTCGCATTGCCCGCACGACCTCGGGAAATGGCGCGTCCGGCAAAACCCAAACGCCTGTGCGGCCGGCCCCGCCGCCCGGTGAAAAAGCTGAAAAACGAGTACGGCCATGGCGGTCGACAGCAGCAGGGGATCTCAAGCTGCTGTCGATCGCTACCGCGGTTATTCAGGAATAGCAGACCGCGAGCTTCTGCTTCGATCGATTCGCATAACGCAAGCCGCCGCCCACGAAGCCCAAACCGAGTACAAGCATCGCCCACGTGGTCAGTTCGGGAACAGCCGGCACAGGTGTGCCAGAGATGCCAGTCGCGAAGCCAACCGTATGATTGTCGGATTCGTATCCGCCACCCGCCGGAGACTCGGCGAAGGATATCTTGTCGAACGTGCCCGTCGTATCGAAGAAGTTTAGGAATACGTAGGGCTCACCCGAATTCTGACCATTATTCGGATTGCCAAAGTAGGGACCGGAGCTACCGACCAACGTAAGGACGTCGGTAGGATTGAAGGTCAACAGCGTGGTTCCGCCGCGCGAGATCGTCACCTGATTACCGGCGTCCAGAGCCGACAGCCAGTAGCCAAAGTAATTCACGCCATCGGGATTCGTGGTCGACAGACCCAGAGAATAACCCGTGCTGCTGAACGTAACCGCGTAGTTCCCAGTGCCGCCAGCGCCGCCATATTGATCGGCGCCGTTAATCGTCACGCCGGAGTAGGTCCCTGTAATATCCGACCCTGCGAATGTGGTCGAGAACGACTGGTTCGACCCCGTGGGAAGAGAATCGAAATCTTCAACGCCCTTGTCGGTGAAGGTGCCCGTGCTGTTCTGTACGCCAGGCGCTTCGAAGGTAATTTGGAAGATGTCTGCATGTGCCGGGGCCACCGAAAAGCCCATCGCGAGAGCCCCGAAGGTTGCAACCTTTATCATCATCAATTTCATTGATTTTCCCCGCTAAACGTCCCGATTCGCGATCTGGTATCATGTACATGCAAAAAAATATTGCATTAACGGCAGCGATCGTCCGATTTTTCCGCGATGCAGCATCTTGAACGCGCGTCCCAAAACAAACCAACGGCTCGGAGGCTGGCTGGCGCATCTGGCAAGCTCGCCGCCGAGGGCTCGGCCGCATGGCCAAGCAAAGGAAACGCAGCTTTCTCAGGACGAACAGGGCAGAACGGCCGAAAACAACGGGAGCGGTCAGGACGCCTGCGGCCGTTCGCATGATCGGAAATGCCGCGTCGGCAGCGAAACCGCACATGGTGATTGCTAGAACGGAAAACGCCGCCTCTCGCTTTTGCGAGAAATGGCGGAAATCCTGGTGCACCCGGAGCGATTCGAACGCCCGACCCTCAGATTCGTAGTCTGATGCTCTATCCAGCTGAGCTACGGGTGCACAGGAAGTGGGCGCTTAGGCGGGAGGTTCCGGCTTGGCAACCCTAAAGCATGGCCAAAAGTGCGGCGGTGAGAGGAATGTCGAGCGGAGGCATCAGCAGCGCCCGGAGCGCCTTCGGTTCAAACCAGCCAACCACCTCCGCATCGCAGCATTCGGGCGTTCCGTGCCATTCGCGGCAAAGGTACAGCAGCAGCACGATCATGCGGCCTGACGGCGATACGCCGCTCGCGAAGCTGACGGCTTGCAGCATCGAGGGGTCCAGTTCGAGCGCCAGTTCCTCGGCGATTTCGCGCACCGTCGCCTGCTCGGGCGTTTCGCCCGGTTCGAGCTTGCCGCCGGGGAACTCCCACAAACCGCCGTGCTCCTTGCCTTCGCGGCGGCGCTGCATCAGCACGCGACCTTCGCTGTCGATCAATGCAACCGCGGCGACCAGCAGCGGCACGCCGCTCAAGGCCGCACTGCCAGCGGGTGACGCGCATTGACCAATGCGACAAGCCGCGCGCTGTCGACGTGCGTGTAGATCTCGGTCGTCGCGATGTCGGCGTGGCCAAGCAATGTTTGCAGCACACGCAGGTCCGCGCCGCCTTCGAGCAGGTGAGTCGCGAAGGCATGGCGAAGGACGTGCGGGGAAACCGATTCCGGGGGCACCCCCGCGCGGGCGGCCAGCTCGCGGAGCAGCTGGAAAAGCCGCACGCGCGTCAGGTGACCCTCGCGGCTGTTCGAGGCGAACACGAACTTGTTGCTGCCCGGCTGCAGCGCCAGCCAGCGAAACAGGGCGGCGCGCGCACGATCGCTGACCGGTACCAGCCGCTGCGCCCCGCCCTTTCCCGTGACGGTCAGGAAAGGGGCATCGCGCGGAACCGCGGCGCGCGGGAGCGAGACCAGTTCGCTCGCACGCAGACCCGATCCGTAGAGCAGTTCCAGCAGCGCGAGCATCCGCACCGCGTCGCGCCGCTCGCCCGCCGCCTCGGTCTCGGCAGTTTCAAACAGCGCATCGACATCGGCGTGCGAAAGAATGCGCGGCAGGGGTCGGCGCGTGACCGGCCGCGGCAGCGCGGGCGACGGATCGTTCTCGCGCAGGCCTTCGTCGACGAGGAAGCCGAAATACTGGCGCAGCGCCGAGCATTTGCGCGCAAGGCTCGAAGGCGCGAGATCGCTCCAGGCGCCACCTAGCCGCGCGAGCGCCGCTCCGTCCGCATCGGCAAGCTGCCCCAGG
>CAJCHR010000152.1 GCA_903970225.1 Actinobacteria bacterium 21-64-8
CTGGTGGAGGAACTACGCAGCCTCGAGCAACGACAGGATGACCTCACGCGCGAGATCGCCGCGGCCGGCACGCCAGAGCCGGTTCCCGCGCTGCACCCCAACCTCGCGAAGGTCTATCGCCAGAGGGTCGAGCGACTGGAGCAGGCACTGCAGGATCCCACCGTATCGGCGGCGGCGGTGGAGGCCTTACGATCGTTGATCGACGCCATCGTGGTGCACCCAGGGTATCCGTCCGGCGAGTGACGCGGCGGAAGTCCTCAGGCGGCAGCGGCGGCCTCGGCCCGCGTCTCACGCCAGTTCCATGGCAGGAGCTCGTGCAGGCGCCGGACGGGATGATCGGCGATTCGGGCGAGCACATCCGCCAGCCAGGCACGGGGATCAACATCGTTAAGTTTGGCGGTGACTATCAGTGAATACATCGCCGCCGCCCGTTCGCCGCCGCGATCGGACCCCGCGAAGAGCCATGCCTTCCTGCCGAGAGCGATGCCGCGCAGCGCGCGTTCGGCCGCGTTGTTGGTCAGGCAAATCCGTCCGTCGTTCAGGAAGCGCGTGAACGCAGCCCATCGCTTCAGCATGTAATCCATGGCCTTGGCCACATCGGCATGACGCGAGAGGCGTCCACGTTCGGCACGCATCCATTGCTCGAGCGATGCGACCAACGGGGCGACCCGGACCTGTCGTATGGCGAGCCGTTGCGCCGCGGACAGGCCGTTGATCTCTCGCTCGACATCGAAGATCGCATCGATCCGGCGCACGGCCTCGATCGCCAATGGCGCTTTCGCGAGATCAGCCAGCACGAACAGTTTGCGTCGCCCATGTGCCCAACACGCGGCTTCGATGATCGGGGCGGGTTTGCGCGCCTCGTGGTACAGGTCGTTGAACCCGGCATAAGCGTCCGCCTGAAGTATGCCCGCGTAATTCGCGAGATGCCGGCACGGATGCACTCCTCCTCGATCGCGTGAGTAGTGGAAGATCACCCCTGGCGATGCCGGGCCGCCAAATGGACGATCATCGCGCACATAAGCCCATAGTCGACCGGTAATCGTTTTTCCCCTGGCCAGAACCGGCACGGTCGTGTCGTCACCGTGAAGTCGCTCGGCTGCCAGCACGTGCGCGGCGATCAGTGTCACCAGTGGCGACAGCGCGCTCGTGCAGGCGCCAACCCAATCGGCCAGCGTGGACACGCTGAGGTCGATGCCCTCGAGGGCGAAGCGTTCGCTTTGCCGGTTCAGCGGCTGATGCTCGCCGAATTTGGCGAACATGATCGTCCCCAGAAGGTCGGGACCAGCGCGGCCACGCGCGATGGGATGGAACGGTGCTGGTGGCTGGGTGATCGTCTCGCACGACCGGCACGAGAATTTCTCGCGCACTGTCTGAATGACTTTGTAAGTGCGAGGGATGCTCTCCAGGGTCTCGGTGATGGCCTCGCCGAGTTTGGCGAGTTTGCCGCCACAACAGGGGCAAGTGCCCGGCGATGGCAGGACGACCCGCTCGCGCGGCAGATGCGCCGGGAGAGGTCCGCGAACCGGCTTCGCCCGTGTGAAGGGGCGAACAATCGTCTTGTCAGATGCCGCGTTGGCGGCCGCTTCATCTTCGGCCGCCGCGGTCTCGAGTTCCTCGAGTTGCATCTCCAACTGATCGAGCAGCTTGCGGCCGCGTTCGGCCGAGGCGCCAAAGCGATCACGCTTCATTTTGGCGATCAGCAGCTTCAGATGCGCGACCATCGCCTCGGCGCCCGAGGCACGGGCTTCCGCCTCGCGGCGCGCCTGCCGCTCGGCGGCGAAGGCGGCCCGGAGTGCTTCGATATCGGAGGGAATCGGTTCATTCACAGCAACGATTCAATCACAATCCGATCGTGATGGGTACCAGAGATTCGCTCGAATGTCCGTCAATTTGAATTTAACCCGCCGCGTCGGGCCGCCATGTTCGTCGCGGATTCCGCCAATCGATTCCTTCGAGCATGTAGCCGAGTTGAGCCGCGGTGATGGCGACGGCGCCATCCGTTGGCGTGGGCCAGATGAAGCGCCCCCGCTCCAGCCGTTTGGCGTAAAGCGACATGCCGAGACCGTCATGCCACAGGATCTTCAACAGGTCTCCGCGTTTGCCACGGAAAACGTAAAGATCGCCGGCGTGCGGATCGCGCCGCAACGCCTGCTGAACCTGCAATGCCAGGCCATTCATGCCACGACGCATATCGGTCGCACCGGCCGCCAACCAAACATGCATTCCGGTCGGCGGCGTTATCATCCACGCAGCGCCGCCAAAACCCGGCGCAACGTCGCCAGGCTGACGTCATGTCCGGTGCGAATCCTGGTGCCGTCCGCCAGCGTGATCTCGATGTTGCCGTCGCTCGCCGCCGGAACCGGGCGAGACGGTGTCGGCGAAAGAGGCTGGTTCGCCTCAACCGCCGCGGGGCCGGTCAGCCGCACGGGCAGAAAAATCGGCGCGGGATCACTCCGGAGCGTGCCGCGGCGAACCTGCCGCCGCCAGTTCCACAACAAACTCCGGCACACCTCATGCCGCCGCGAGACTTCAATGAAGCACGCGCCTGGTTGCTCCGTCTCGGCGACGATCCGAAGCTTATCCTCCACGCGCCAGCGACGACGGCGTTCAACCCCGGTAATGATCTCCATCCGAATACCCGCCCATGTTCGTAACGGCGCTCGTAACTACGCCCTTAAGGTCAGGCGGGCGGCTCAGCCGCACAAGGCGGTCCTCACCGGATGGATACGGTTCGGCCCGGGTTTTGCTCAATTCAGCGATTTGCCGTTTAAGTTCGATCATCTTAAGTTCACGACCGATCGTCAGGGAATGAAATCGCTCGAGTTCCTCCAACCTCTCCAGGTCCATGGCGCGCTGCCGCGCGATCTCCGCCTCGGCTTTCTTTTGCGAGGTTATGTCGCGGGCCGCGGCGAAAACGCCGAGCACATTGTCGTCAGGGTCCTTGAAAACCGAGGCGTTGTAGAGGACCTCGGTCAAGGTCTGGTCCACGTGGCGAATGGTCAGCGGATAATCGGTGACGGCGCCTCGGGCAAACACTTTCTGGTAGCCTTCGCGGGCCTTTTCGGGATCGGTGAAGTAATCTGAAAAATCCGTCCCGATCAGCGCCTCACGCGGCAAGCCCGTGACCTTGATCGTGGCTTCGTTGACATCCGTGATCTTGCCCTCGGTGCTGATCGTGACCAGGGGATCGAGACTCGCTTCCAGCAGATTGCGGGCAT
>CAJCHR010000153.1 GCA_903970225.1 Actinobacteria bacterium 21-64-8
TCGGACCATCCCAGTTGAGGCCGAGCCATTGCAGGTCGTCGATGGCTTGCTCGGCGAACATGGAGCGGCTGCGCTCCCCGTCGATATCCTCGATCCGGAGCCGGAATTCGCCGCCGCGCGAGCGCGCCAGATCATGCGCGACGACCGCGGCATAAGCGTGGCCGAGATGCAGCGGCCCGTTGGGGCTGGGGGCGAAGCGCGTGCAGATCATCACCCGCTGTTCGCTAGCGCGATGCGGGACATTGTGCACATCCTGAGCATAGCCTGTGGATTGTCTTGCAAGTCCGCCCTTGACCCCGCCTTGCCGGCCGTGCTGAAAACCCCGGCATGCATTGCCATCAAACCGCAACCTTGCACTGCAACACAAGGCCATGCTCAAGTCGGAGCTGATCGAGCGCGCGGCCCGGTTCCGCAGCGCTGAGGGTGATCCCTCCCGCAATCTGTCCGATTGCCCGGCTCTCGTCCTCAATGCCGACTATACGCCGCTCTCGTACTATCCGCTGAGCCTGTGGCCGTGGCAGACCGCGGTCAAGGCGATCTTCCTCGAACGGGTGGACATCGTCGACAGTTACGAGAGGGTGGTCCACTCGCCCAGCTGGTCGATGCAGGTGCCTTCGGTCATCGCGCTCAGGCAATTCGTCAAGCCGAGCGAGTTTCCGGCGTTCACGCGGTTCAACCTGTTCCTGCGCGATCGGTTTTCCTGTCAATATTGCGGATCGCCGCAGCACCTGACGTTCGATCACGTGATCCCGCGCCGGCTCGGCGGACGGACGAGTTGGGAAAATATCCTGACTGCCTGCGCGCCGTGCAACATGAAGAAGGGTGGTCGCACCCCGGCGCAGGCGAAGATGCCGCCGATGGTCCCGCCGATTCGTCCGACCAGTTGGCAGCTCCAGGAGCGCGGCCGCGCGTTTCCGCCCAATTTCCTCCACGAGACCTGGCGGGACTGGCTCTATTGGGACGTCGAGCTGGAGGCGTGAGGCGCCTGTTCGTCTACGGCACATTGATGGACGCGAGCGAGACCCCGGCGGCGCGCTGGTTGCGGCCCAGGCTGCGCTCGGCGGTGCGGGCGAGCGTGCCAGGACGATTGGTCGCGATTCCCACTGCGCAAGGTTGGTATCCGGCGCTGCTCCCGTCCACCACCGGGCGTGTCCACGGCCTGTGCTGCACGGCCGAGCTTGCGCGGTGCGATCTTGACTGGCTCGATCGCTACGAAGGCCGCGACTATCGCCGCCTGAGCGCGCGGGCGCTCGTGGGCTCGACCCATCTGACCGTGCAGCTCTATGGCTGGCGCCGCGCAGTGCCGCCCGGCGCGCGCGCAATTCTCGGGGGCGATTTCCTGAACTGGCTTGGACGCCGCGGTTTGCGCGCCTATGGGATTGGCGCGCGCCGTCGATAGGCTCGCAAGGGGACGGCACGGTCTGATGGGGCGAGCGGCGCTTTATTCATCGCTCGGCGTTCATCGCTTGGCAACGCACGCATCCATAAGCGCGCGCCGCTGCCGGGACTTGCGTCCTCGCGCTGGGGGCGAGCCGAACCTGCCGTGAACACACCGATCTTCTACGATGTCACCGGGCGCCGCAATCGCTGGTTCGGACGGCTGTCGGTCGTGCTGCTGGTCGTGATCGTGCTGGGCGCGCTGGGCTTTGCGGCGACCGTGGTCAATCTGCCGAGCACCGCGCCGATCGAGTTCGGGCGCGAGCGTCAGCAGCAGCAGCCGCTGATCAACCGGATCGCGCGCCTGCGCCATAAACTGCCGAAGGTCGCCCCGTCCGGCCCGCGCGGCGCGCCCGCGCGCATGGCGTTCTACTTGCCCGGCGATCCCGAGAGCCTGGCCTCGCTGCGCAAGAACTACGACGATATCGACACGGTGATCTCCGCCAGCGGCTTCTTCGACGTCAAGGCCGGCAAGCTCACCATCGTCGCGGATCCGGCTTACGTCGATTTCAGCAGGGGCAACCTGCACCAGCCCGAGCGATGGCTGATGTTGCAGAACATCAGCAACCAGAGCTTCGACGGCCCCGGCATGGCGCGGCTCCTTGCGACGCGCGGCGCGGTGAATGCGCTGGCCGCGCAGATCGACGCGGCCGTCACCGCCGGCAACTGGCAGGGCGTGGTGTTCGATATCGAGGACTTGCCCGATTCGTCTCGCGGCGCGTTCGTCCGGTTGATCGCGGCGACCAATGCCCGGCTCGACAAGGCGGGGCGCACCACCTCCGTGACGGTCGCGTCCGATGATCCTCCGGCCGAACTGCGTCAGAATGCGGTCATCGCCGACAATGTGATCCTGATGGATTACGATTATCACTGGCAGGGCGGCGAGCCCGGCCCGATCGCGCCGCAGGACTGGTTCGCGCAGCAATACGCGGTTGCCCGCTCGGTCGTGCCGCAGAACAAGCTGATCGTCGCGGTCGGCGGCTATGCTTACGACTGGCACGGCAAAGACGCCGACGCGATGACCATCAACGAAGCCTGGCTCGAAGCGCGGGACAGCGATGCGGTGCCGGTGTTCGATGCCGCGAGCGGCAACAGCGGCTTCGCCTATTCCGAAAACGGCGAGACCCACACCATCTGGTTGATGGACGCGGCGACCAACTGGAACCAGATCCAGCTGCTCGGCGGAGTCAAGGCCGTCGCGCTGTGGCGGCTCGGCAGCGAGGACGCGGGCTTCTGGGATGCGCTGCGGGCCGCACGCACCGGCAAGCGACCCGACCTCACCGCGATCGCGCCCGCTCCGGGCACCGACGTCGACGGATACGGCGAAATCCTGCGGATCGACGCGTTGCCCGCCGGTGGCAAGCGAAGCATCGGCTTCGGCAAGAACGGGCTGATCACGCAGGAAGCCTTCTCGTTGCTACCGACGCCTTACGTGATCAAGCGCACCGGCGGCGCCGATCCCAAGGCGCTCGCCATCACCTTCGACGACGGTCCCGACGCGACGTATACCAAGCCGATCCTGTCGATCCTCGAGCGCGAGAAAGTGCCGGCCACGTTCTTCGTGATCGGGGAGAACGCGGTCAACGAGCCAAGCCTGCTGAAACGCATGGTCGACGATGGCTTCGAGATCGGCAACCACACCTACACGCACCCGAACCTTGCCGAGACATCGCCCTTCGGCACCCAACTCGAACTCAACGCGACCCAGCGGTTGATCGAGGCTTACACCGGCCGCTCGACGCGGCTGTTCCGCGCGCCCTATTTCGGTGATGCCGAGCCGACCACCGCTGACGAACTCGGCCCGGCCTACGTCGCGCAGCAACACGGCTACACGATCGTCGGACTCCACGTCGATCCGAACGACTGGCAGCGCCCGGGGACTCAGCAGATCGTCGATTCGGTCATCCAACAGGTTCAGTCCGCCGACTCCGATCACAGCATGAACGTGATCCTGCTGCACGATGGCGGCGGTGATCGCTCGCAGACGATCGCGGCGCTGCCGCAGATCATCGACCGGCTGCGCGGCATGGGCTACCACTTCGTCACCGTCTCGCAGCTGGCGGGCATGTCGCACGACACCGTCATGCCGCCGGTCTCGGGCGAGCAACTGGCGCTGGTGAATGCCGACGTCGCGATTTTCCGCGTGATCGCTTTCGTCAATTTCACGATCCGTTGGCTGTTCTTCTTCGCGATCGCGCTCGGCATCGCGCGCGCGCTGCTGCTGACCACGCTGGCGCTGATCGATCGCAAGACTCACCCGGTGCCGCCCGCCGATGCGCCGCAGCCGCCGGTCTCGGTGATCATCCCCGCGTACAACGAGGAAAAGGTTATCGTCGCCTCGATCGCGCGGGTGCTGGAGAGCGACTATCCCGAGCTCGAACTGATCGTCGCCGACGATGGATCGAAGGACCAGACCAGCACGCTCGTCGCCGAGCATTACGGCAGCGACCCGCGCGTGCGGCTGATGACGCTCGTCAACGGCGGCAAGGCGAGCGCGCTCAACCGCGCCCTCGCTGCGGCGACGGGCGAGATCGTCGTCGCGCTCGATGCCGATACGCAGTTCCTGCCCGATACGATCGCCAAGCTCGTGCGCTGGTTCGCCGACCCGCGCATCGGCGCGGTCGCTGGCAATGCGCGCGTCGGCAACCGGATCAATCTCGTCACCCGCTGGCAGTCGATCGAATACGTGACCGCGCAGAACGTCGAACGGCGCGCATTGGACGCGATCGGCGCGATCACCGTGGTGCCCGGCGCGGTCGGCGCATGGCGGCGCAGCGCGCTCGACGAAGTCGGCGGCTATCCCGAGGATACGCTGGCGGAAGATCAGGACCTGACCATCGCGATCCAGCGCAAAGGCTGGCTGGTGGCTTACGACGTCGAGGCGATCGCGCTGACCGAAGCGCCCGAGACGTTCCGCGCGCTGGGCAAGCAGCGCTACCGCTGGTCGTTCGGGACGATCCAGTGCCTGTGGAAGCACCGCGCGGTGATCGGCGAGCGCAAGCCCAGGGGCCTCGCCTTCTTCGGCATGCCGCAGGCGTGGCTGTTCCAGATCCTGTTCGCCGCGATCTCGCCGCTAATCGACCTCGCGCTGCTGATCTCGATCATCGGTACGATCGTGCGCGTCCACCAGCACGGATGGGCGCAGACGCAGAGCGACGTGCTGACGATGGCCACGTTCTGGATCGTGTTCGTCGCGGTGGATCTGTTCGCCGGCTGGATTGCCTACCGCCTCGAAAGCGGCAGGCCGCGCTTCCCCGCATTCCTGATGATCGCTCAGCGCTTTGTCTACCGCCAGCTGATGTACGGCGTGGTCCTGCGCTCGATCCGTTCGGCGGTGACGGGGCGCGTCGTGGGCTGGGGCAAGCTGGAGCGCAGTGGCAAGGTGGTGGGCGCTTCATCCAGCTAGCGCCGGATCAGCGCCGCCGACTCCACAAAGCTTGCTTTCGTGCGCATCCCCCACTACTGGCCCGCCCTTCAATCGACACGGATTCGACGATCCGCCTGGCTATCTAGGGCTGCCATGGCGATCTGACGTGTCTCACCGAGGAGACAGAAATGCCCAAGCTCAAGACCAAGAGCGGTGTGAAGAAGCGTTTTCGCCTCACCGCGACCGGCAAGATTAAACACGGCGTCGCCGGTAAGCGCCACCGTCTGATCAGCCACAACGCCAAGTACATCCGCCAGAATCGCCGCACTGACGTGATCTCCGACGCTGACGCGAAGGTGATCAAGAAGTGGGCGCCCTACGGGCTGAACTGAGGAGCGCTGACAGATGACACGTATCAAACGCGGCGTAACCACGCACGCCAAGCACAAGCGGCTGCTCGAGCAGGCCAAGGGCTTCCGCGGCCGCCGCAAGAACACGATCCGCGTCGCGCGGCAGGCGGTCGAGAAGGCCGGCCAGTACGCGTACCGCGATCGCAAGGTGAAGAAGCGCACGTTCCGCGCGCTCTGGATCCAGCGCATCAACGCTGCGGTTCGCGCCGAGGGCCTGACCTACTCGCAGTTCATTCACGGCACCAAGCTTGCCGGGATCGAATTGGACCGCAAGACCATGGCGGACCTGGCCATGAACGAAGGCGGTGTGTTTAGCACCGTCATCGCGCAGGCGCGAGCCGCGCTGCCGGCCTGAGGCCGCACCGCGACGATCGTTTCAAGCGCGAATGAAAGGGCGTGAGCGGCAAGTGCTGCTCGCGCCCTTTTCGCGTCCAAGCTACCGGGAAAACTTATGAGTGATATCGATCTGATGCAGGGCGAACTGCTCGAAGCGGTGGCTTCCGCTTCCGACGGCGTCGCTCTCGAGAGCGTACGCGTCGCTGCGTTGGGCAAGCAGGGTTCGGTATCCGCGCTGCTCAAGACGCTGGGACAGATGAGCCCCGAGCAGCGGCAGGTCGAGGGGCCGCGTATTCACGCGCTACGGGAGGCGGTGAGCGGAGCGCTGGCGGAGCGCAAGGCGGCGTTTGAGAGCGCGGCGCTCGATGCGCGGCTGGCAGCGGAGACGGTCGACCTCACTCTGCCTGCACCCGAAACGCCGCGCGGCTCGATCCATCCGGTCAGCCAGGTCATGGACGAGATGGCCGAGATCTTCGCCGACCTCGGCTTTGCGGTCGCCACCGGGCCCGAGATCGAGGACGACTGGCACAATTTTACCGCGCTCAACATGCCCGAGAGCCATCCGGCGCGCGCGATGCACGACACGTTCTACTTCCCGGACAAGAGCGTCGCCGAGGATGGCGGCACCCGTGAGATGCTGCTTCGCACGCACACCTCGCCGGTACAGATCCGCGCGATGATCGCGGCTGTGAAACAGGACCCGGGAGGCGCCCCGATCCGCCTGATCGCGCCGGGCCGCGTCTACCGTTCGGACAGCGATGCCACGCACACGCCGATGTTCCACCAGATCGAAGGTCTGGTGATCGATCGCGACATTCACCTCGGCCATCTCAAGTGGACGCTCGAGACCTTCGTCAAAGCGTACTTCGAGCGCGACGATATCGTTCTGCGCCTGCGCCCGAGCTATTTCCCGTTCACCGAGCCGTCTGTCGAAGTCGACGTCGGCTATGCGAACGAGGGCGGCCGGCGCGTGGTCGGCGGCTCGGGGGATGCGCCGGGGCACGCGTGGATGGAGCTGCTGGGTTCGGGCATGGTCAATCGCAAGGTGATCGCCGCAGCCGGACTCGATCCGGACGAATGGCAGGGTTTCGCCTTCGGCGTGGGCGTCGATCGGTTGGCCATGCTGAAGTACGGCATGAACGACTTGCGCGCGTTCTTCGACGGCGATCTGCGCTGGCTGGCACATTACGGATTCTCGGCGTTCGATACCCCGACTTTGTCGGGCGGTGTCGGCACGCCGGCCTGAGCGAAGGAACACACATGAAATTCTCGCTCTCCTGGCTCAAGCAGTACCTCGTTACCGAGGCGACTCCTGCCGAGATCGCCGCCAAGCTCAACGCCATCGGCCTCGAAGTCGAAGGCGTGGAGGACTCGGCCGCGAAGCTCACCGGCTTTCGTGTCGCGCGAGTGCTGACCGCCGAGCGTCACCCGAATGCGGACAAGCTTCAGGTGCTGACCGTCGATACCGGGGACGGCGCACCACTTCAGGTGGTGTGCGGCGCGCCCAACGCGCGCGCAGGCCTCGTCGGCGTGCTCGGCCTACCCGGCGCGGTCGTGCCGGCGAACGGCATGGTGCTCAAGGTCGCGGCGGTGCGCGGGACCGAATCGAACGGGATGATGTGTTCGACCCGGGAACTCGAACTCGGCGATGATCACGATGGTATCATCGAGCTTCCCGAGGATGCGCCGGTCGGCGCTGCCTTCGCCGAATATCGCGGCTCCGATCCGGTGTTCGATATTGCGATCACCCCAAACCGGCCAGACTGCATGGGGGTCTACGGTATCGCGCGCGATCTCGCGGCGGCGGGACTGGGCACGCTCCTGCCGGTCGCTGCGCTGGACCTGTCGGGTACGTACCCCTGCCCGGTGCCGATCCGCACCGACGATCCCGAAGGCTGTCCGGCGTTCTTCGGCCGCGTCATCCGCGGGGTGACCAACGGACCCTCGCCTGAGTGGCTGCAGGCGCGGCTGAAGTCGGCCGGGCAGCGTTCGATCTCAGCGCTGGTCGATGCGACCAACTATCTGATGCTGGCATACGGCCGCCCCGCGCATGCTTACGATCTCGCCAAGCTGACCGGCACGGTCGTCGCCCGCCGCGCATGGGACGGCGAGCGGGTGACGGCGCTCAACGGCAAGGACTACCTGCTCGATGCGGGGATGACGGTTATCGCCGACGACGCCGGGGTGCATGACATCGCCGGGATCATGGGCGGCGAACATTCGGGCTGTTCGGATACGACCACCGACGTGCTGCTGGAGATCGCCTACTTCGATCCCGAGCATATCGCGCGTACCGGCCAGGCACTCAACCTGACATCGGATGCGCGTTCGCGGTTCGAGCGCGGGGTGGACCCGGACTTTCTCGATACCGGGTTGGCGCATCTGACTCAGCTGATCGTGACGCTGTGCGGCGGCGAGCCGTCCGACGTGATCCGGGCCGGTGCGCCGCCGTCGACACCGAAGATCGTGCACTATGATCCGGCGCTCGCGGCGAAGCTCGGGGGCGTGGCGATCCCGCAGGATGAGCAGAAGCGCATCCTTGCCTCGCTGGGCTTCTCGGTCGTGGGCGAGAGCGCCGGATTCGAAGAGTCCGGCTGGGCCATCACCGTGCCCGGCTGGCGGCCCGACATCGATGGCGCGCCCGACATCGTCGAGGAAGTCGTGCGAATCCACGGGCTCGACAAAGTCGATAGCGTGGCCTTGCCGCGTGTGGAAGGCGTTGCCCGACCCACCGCGACTCCGGCGCAGAAGCTCGAACGGCGCGTGCGCCGCGCAGCCGCCGCGCGCGGGCTGAACGAGGCGGTGACGTGGTCGTTCCTGCCCGAGCCCGAGGCGGCGGCTTTCGCTGACGGCAATGGCGGCCTGTGGGTGCTCGCCAACCCGATCAGCGAGGACATGAAGGCGATGCGCCCCTCGCTGCTGCCGGGGCTGCTCGCGGCCGCGCGGCGCAATCTCGATCGCGGCGCGACGTCGCTGCGATTGTTCGAGATCGGCCGCAGATACCTGCGCGGCGAAGCGGGACTTAGCGAGGAGCGCCTGACGCTGGGGCTGGTGCTCGCGGGGGACAAGGCGCCTCGCAGCTGGGCCGCGGGTAAGGCAAGCCTGTTCGATGCGTTCGACGCCAAGGCCGAGGCGCTGGCGCTGCTCGCCGAGGCGGGCGCGCCGATCGACAATCTGCAGGTTATGGGAGAGGCCGGGCCGCAGTTCCATCCGGGCCAGTCGGGGACATTGCGGCTTGGCCCCAAGACGGTGCTCGCACGATTCGGGATGTTGCATCCGGCAACCGCCAGGCAGTTCGATCTCGATGGGCCGATCGCGGCCGCCGAAGTCTATCTCGATGCGATCCCGGCAAAGCGCGGCGCCGCGATCTTCGCGCGGGCGCAGTACGCGCCGCCTGTGCTCCAGCCGGTACGCCGCGACTTCGCGTTCCTTGTGCCCGAGGCTTTGCCGGCCGGCGATCTTGTCCGGGTGGTGAAGGGCGCGGACAAGGTCAACGTCGTCACCGCGCGGCTTTTCGACGATTTCCGCGGCGCGGGCGTGCCCGAAGGGCAGAAGTCGCTCGCGGTCGAAGTCGTGCTGCAGCCGGTCGACAGGAGTTACGAGGAGGCCGAGATCAAGGCGATCGCCGACAAGGTCACCGCCGCGGCGGCGAAGCTCGGCGGTGTGTTGCGGGGATGATGAAGGGCTCGCACTTGCACCGTGTGGCGGTACAAGGGAGCCCATGACCGACCTCATCTCCATCACCGCGGGCGCGCTGACCGCCCGGATCAACCCGCTCGGCGCTGAGCTTTGGTCGCTGACCGACGCGCAGGGCCGCGAGTACATGACCGATGCCGATCCGGCGTTCTGGACCGGCCACGCGCCTGTGCTGTTCCCGGTCGTGGGTGAGCTGAATGGCGGCAAGTATCTGCTTGGCGACAACGAATACGCGCTCGCCCGCCATGGTTTTGCGCGCAAGAGCGTGTTCGAAGTGGTGGAGAGCGGCGCGGACCTCGTGCGCTTTCGGCTCACCGACAGTGAGGCGACGCGCGCGGTCTATCCGTTTGCGTTCGTCCTGGAGCTGGAATACCGGCTCGAAGGCGCGACGCTGCATGTTGCCGCTACCGTGTCGAACCCGGGCGAGGAACCGTTGCCGTTCAGTCTTGGTTTCCATCCCGCATTTGCCTGGCCGCTTCCCGGCGGCGGCGCCAAGGCTGACCATGTCGTCAGCTTTGCCGAGCCCGAACCCGAGCCGATCCGCCGCCTCTCGCAGTCTGCGGGCCTGCTGCTGGCGCAGACTTTCCCAACCCCGGTCACGGGCCACCACCTGATACCCGATGCCGGCCTGTTCGAAGCCGATGCAATCGTTTGGGACCAACTCGCCAGCCGTTCGGTGACGTTCGGTGCGCCCGGCGCGGCGCAAATCGCCCTCGCTTTCCCCGACACCCCGATGCTCGGCATCTGGCAGAAGCCGGGTGCGCCGTTCCTGTGCATCGAACCCTGGCAGGGCATCGCCGATCCCGAAGGTTTCAACGGGGATTTTCGCGAGAAGCCGGGTGTGGTGCTCTTGGAGCCGAGTGAAACACGAAGCTTGCGGATGGACGTGACGGTGCTTGCCGAGTGATCGAGCGGACGACGAAGCTTCCAAGTCTGGCGATACTGAACTGGGCTGTTCTGCTCGGCGCTTTGGCTGCATTGTTCGCTTTCGCCGCCACTTATGCGCGGCACAAGGAAGACAGCGTGATGCGGCTCACCCTGTTCGCGAACTCGGCGCTTCCCGCGGGCGGACTGCGAGCCTGTCTCGTCAGACGCGTCTTGCTGACAAAGGGCGACTGGCGTGCTGCGCCCCGCGATGCGCTGCGCCAGCAATCATGGAATAGCGCTCGTACCATAGAGGCCGATGTGATCGATCATCGATCGGCCCGCCGCCTCGAGATATTCACGCCCGGTGGAAAGCCGCTGGGCGATGCCCAGTCGGAGGCGGTGAAGACCTGCCTTCGCGGCGGCTGACGCGCCGGCCCGTGGACGCGATGCAGATGCGGGGCTAGGGGGCCAGCCATGTCCAACCGCCGCACCTTCGCCATCA
>CAJCHR010000154.1 GCA_903970225.1 Actinobacteria bacterium 21-64-8
CGCGCGCACCGAGGTGCTGGCGGGCGTAACCACGTTCATGACGATGGCTTACATCGTGCTCGTGAACCCGGCCATTCTCGGCCAGGCCGGAATGCCGGTCGCCTCGGTGGCGGCGGCGACGTGCTTTGCGGCGGCCTTCGCCTCGATCCTGATGGGCCTGGTCGCCAACACGCCGCTGGCGCTGGCGCCGGGCATGGGGCTCAACGCATACTTCAGCTTCACCGTCGTCCAGCAGATGCACGTCCCCTGGCCGATCGCGCTGGGCTGCGTGCTGATTTCGGGCGTTTGCTTTCTGATCCTGACGGTTACCGGCGTACGCCAGCTGATCGTCTCGGTGATCCCGAATTACCTGTTCGCGGCGGTCGCGGGCGGCATCGGGTTGTTCATCGGCTTCATCGGGCTGAAGAATGCGGGCATCATCGCGTCGAGCCCCGAGACCTTCGTCGCGCTCGGCAACCTCAAGGCGCCCGGCGCGGACCTTGCGCTGTTCGGGCTGCTCCTGATCGGCGCGCTCAGCGTGTGGAACGTGCGCGGGGCGATGCTGATCGGCATCGTCGCGACCACGCTGGTCGGCTGGGTCACCGGCCAGGTCCACTTCACCCCGCAGCCTTACAGCCTCTCGGCGCTGACCGGCACCGCATTCAAGCTCGACCTCGGCGGTGCGCTCGGGATGGGCGGCAGCCACGGGCTGGGGCTGGTCGAAATCCTGTTCGTGTTCCTGTTCGTCGATCTGTTCGACAACATCGGCACGCTGGTGGCGGTGACCAAGCGCGCCGGGCTGATGGACGCGGACGGCAAGATCCCCGGCCTCAACCGCATCCTGATCACCGATGCGACCGCGACGATCGTCGGCTCGCTGGCCGGGACCAGCACGGTGACGAGCTACGTCGAGAGCGCCGCGGGTGTGCAAGCGGGCGGGCGCAGCGGGCTGACCGCAGTGGTGACCGGGCTACTGTTCTTCGTGACGATGTTCGTCGCGCCTTACGCGCAGTTGGTGCCGCTCGCCGCGACCGCGCCCGCGCTGATCATCGTCGGCGGGCTGATGCTGCTGCCGCTCGGCGAGATCGAGTGGGAGGATCCGATGAGCGCGATCCCGGCGTTCCTGACGGTTGCGATGATCCCGCTGACCTTCTCGATCGCGAACGGCCTCGCGTTCGGCATCACCGCGCATGCCGCGCTGAAGCTGGTGCGCGGACACGCCAAGACCTCGGACTGGTTCCTGTTCATCCTCGCCGGCCTGTTCGTGGTGCGCTTCGTGTGGATGAGCGCGGCGTGATGCGCTTCGCATTGATCCTTGCAGCGTTCGCGCTGCCCGGCCTCGCGCACGCGCAGAAGCTCGACGAGACGCCGCGCACGGTGGTGATGACCGCGTATCAGCCGGAGTACGAAGCGCTCGAACATTCGATCGACGGCCCCGCCAGCTTCAAGATCAACGGCATAACCTTCCTGACCGGCACGCTGTCGGGCAAGCCGGTGCTGCTGATGCAGAGCGGCATCAGCATGGTCAACGCGGCGATGACGACGCAGCTCGTGCTCGACCGGTTCGCGGTGAAGCGGATCGTCTTTTCCGGAATAGCCGGCGGGGTCGATCCGGCGCTGGCGATCGGCGACGTGGTGGTGCCCGAGCAGTGGGGCCAGTACCTCGAAGCCAACTTCGCACGAACCGCCGGGGACGGCTGGAAGTCGCCCGAGCCGATCGGTGAAGGCGCGCCCGCCAACTGGACCTTCGTCTTCCCGCGCGGCACGACGGTGCTTAACGCGCATGCGCCGATGAAGCGCCTCTACCTGCTCCCTGTCGATCCGGCGTTGCTCGAACTGGCGAGGAAGGTCGTGCCCACCGTCAGGATCGACCGCTGCGTCGAGGCGAGCAAGACCGCTCTGCCCGAATCGGAGCTGTGCCTGCACGAGGCGCCTAAAGTGCTCGTTGGTGGCACCGGCGTCAGCGCCGGGATCTATGCCGACAACGCCGCGTTCCGGATCTATCTTCAGAAGGCCTGGCACGCGCGCGTACTCGACATGGAGAGCGCGGCGGTGGTGCAGGTGGCTTACGCCAACGAGGTGCCGGTGATCGTGTTCCGCTCGCTGTCCGACCTCGCCGGGGGCGACGCGACCCAGAACATGGAAAACACGTTCGAACATCTCGCCGCGGTCAACTCGGCGCGAGTCGTGCGCGCCTATGTCGCGGCGCTTCCGAACTGATGACCTCGAACCGATGACTCAGCGAAACCTCACCACCGTCGCCGGCCGCAAGGGCATGGTCACCGCGCCGCATTACCTCGCGAGCGAGGCAGGGCTGTCGGTCCTGCAGGACGGCGGCAACGCGGTCGAAGCGACCGTCGCGGTCGCGGCGACACTGGCGGTGGTCTACCCGCACATGACCGCGATCGGCGGCGACGGTTTCTGGACGATCGCCGAACCCGACGGCCGGGTGCACGGCATCCACGGCTGCGGCGGCGCGGGCGCGGCGTGTGACTTGTCGCTTTATGCTGGACACGAGGTCGTGCCGACGAGAGGTCCTCTCGCGGCGAACACGGTGGCAGGCACGATCTCCGGCTGGAAGGCCGCGTTGGAAAGCGCCGGAGGCACATTGCCGCTGTCGCGATTGGTGCGGGCCGCGATCCGTCATGCCGAAGAGGGCGTCTCGGTTACCGCCGGGGGCGCTGAAATCGCGTCGGGCAAGGGCGGTGAACTGCGCGGCCAGCCGGGCGCCTACGCGGCGACGTTCGAGCCCGAAGGCCGCCCGCTCGCGGTGGGCGATATGCTTCGCTTGCCGGCGCTGGCGCAAACGCTGCGCCGCCTCGCGGATGAGGGCCTCGACAGTTTCTACACGGGCGCGATCGGCGCGGACATCGCTGCCGATCTTGCCGAACTCGGCAGCCCGATCACAGCCGCCGATCTCGCCGCGCATTCGGTCAGCTGTCCGACGCCGCTGACCACCTCGATCGAGGGCGCGCGTCTCTACAATAGCACCCCGCCCACGCAGGGTTTTGCCAGTCTCGTCATCCTCGCGCTGTTCGACCGGCTGATGGCCGACGAGGCTGACGGGTTTGCACACGTTCACGGGCTGATCGAGTCGACCAAGCAGGCGTTCCTGCTGCGCGATCGCCACGTCGGCGACCCGGCGTGGCATGATTTCGACTATCAAGGGCTGCTGTCCGACCCGGCCGCGCTTGATGCGCATGCAGCCAAGATCGATCCGGCAACGGCGCTCCCCTGGCCGCAACCGCCGCAATGGGGTGATACCTGCTGGTTCGGCGCCGCCGATGCTAAAGGCCGCGTCGTCAGCGCGATCCAGTCGACCTATCATGAATTCGGGTCGGGGCTCGTGCTGCCCAAGACCGGGATCACCTGGCAGAATCGCGGATCGAGCTTCCGCCTTGCCGAGAGCGGCTGGAACGCGCTCAAGCCCGGCCGCAAACCGTTCCACACGCTCAACCCCGCGATCGCGGTCTTCGATGACGGGCGCGTCATGTCCTATGGGACGATGGGCGGCGAGGGCCAGCCGCAGACTCAGGCCGCGTTCTTCAGCCGCTACGCACGCTTCGGCATCGACCTGCAGGAGACTATCAGCCGTCCACGCTGGCTGCTCGGGCGAACCTGGGGCGACCAGTCGACCACGCTCAAGATCGAGGATGGCTTTGCGGATTCGCTTTACGAAGACCTCGCCGCCGCCGGGCACGATGTCGAGCGCGTCGGACCGCTGACCGCCACGATGGGCCACGCCGGCGCGATCGTGCGTCATCCGGACGGCGCGCTGGAAGGCGCGACCGATCCGCGCAGCGACGGCAAGGTGGCCGCATGGTGATCGCGATCCATCCGGGCGGGGCACGCGCGGTCGCGCGGTGCGATGCGCTCGCGGTGCCGCCGTTCAGCGACACGCCGCATGGGCTCTACCGCGCCTACCTGACCCCGGCGTACGAGGCCGCGCAGCGCGCGCTCGCGGGTTGGATGGAACAGGCGGGCATGGCGGTGCGCCGCGATGCCGCCGCGAATCTCGTGGCTCGTTACGAGGGCACCGACCCCGCCGCGCCCGCGCTGATCCTCGGCAGCCATCTCGACAGTGTGCGGGATGCGGGGAGCTACGATGGCCCGCTCGGGATCATGCTCGGGATCGAACTGGTCGCGGTGCTGCATGATTGCGGGCGGCGCCTGCCGTTCCCGATCGAGGTGATCGCATTCGGCGACGAGGAAGGCTCGCGCTTCCCCACCGCTATGCTGACCAGCCGCGCGGTCGCAGGCACACTGGCGCGCGAGGCGCTGGATATCGCCGATGGGCAGGGGATCACGCTGGCCGAAGCCGGGGTGGACGTGGCGAACTATCTCACCGCGGCGTACGCGCCGGGTGCGGCCTTCGCTTATCTCGAGGCGCATATCGAACAGGGCCCGCTTCTCGAAGCGGAAGGCCTCGCGGTTGGCACCGTCACCGGGGTCGCCGCGCAGTATCGATACCGTATTCGTGTAACGGGAATCGCCGGACACGCCGGGACCAACGCGATGTCGCTGCGCCGCGATGCGCTGGCTGGCGCGGCCGAGATGATGGTCGCGATCGAGCGCATCGCGCGCGAGGATGCGTCCGATCTCGTCGCCACCGTCGGCATCATCGAGGCCGAGCCGGGTGCCGCCAACGTCGTCCCCGGCGCGGTGGTCTTCACCATCGATGTCCGTGCCGGCGATCCGGTTCGGCACCAGCGCGCAGCCGCGACGATTATTGATACGATCGCCGCGATCGCTAACTCTCGCAAGCTTGGCTTCACCGCCGACCGCGTGTTCGAACTGGCCGCGAGCCCGTGCGATCCGGCGCTGATGGACCTGCTCGATGCCGCGACCATCGCCGCCGGAGAGCCGGTACGACGCCTGGTCTCCGGCGCTGGGCACGATGCGATCTCGATGGCCGCTCTGTGCCCGACCGCGATGCTGTTCATCCGCTGCAAGGGCGGCGTCAGCCACA
>CAJCHR010000155.1 GCA_903970225.1 Actinobacteria bacterium 21-64-8
CGAAGTCGGCCGAGAAGGTGCGCCAGGTCGAGGACGAGGTGCTGCGTCTGTGTGAGGACATCTCGTGAGCGCGGACCTCGATCCCACCGCTTTGCTGGCGCGCGCCGAAACCGAGACCGGGCTGTCCGACTGGGCCGACGCAAGTTTTCCCGAGCGTTTTGCCGCGGCGGTCGCGCACATCAACACGATCCCGATGGATGCCGCCGGGCGGCAGGCGGCGGCGGACAACATCCACTGGCTGCTCACCGACCGCCTGCGGTTCTTCGAGGACCGCAGGCGCTTCCCCCTTGCCGACGAAGTGATCGACCGGCCGATGTTCGCCACCGGCGAGCCGCGGTCGGGCACCACGCTGATGCACGCGCTGATGAGCGTCGACCCGGACTCGCGCGCACTGCGGTTCTGGGAGGTGATGCACCCCTCGCCTCCGCCCAGCACCGTGGACGCGCCCGACCCGCGTATCGCCCAGGCCGACGACGAATGGCGCGAGATCAACACCAAGATGTGGAAGTGGCTGCATTGCCACCCCTATAACGACATGCTTGGCGATGGCCTGCCCGAGGACGAGCGCACCTGGGCGTTCGACTTCCGGGTCATGACCCCGACCGCGTGGTGGCGCGTGCCGATGCAGAACCTGTCGCTGGGGCTGCCGACCGACCCCGTCGCGCAGTATCGTATTCACAAGGGGATGCTTCAGGCATTTCAGTATCGCCGGCCCATCAAACGCTGGGTGTTGAAAGGCTTCCACGGCCACCGGCTGAAGGAGCTGTTCGATGCTTATCCCGATGCGTCCGTCGTCTGGCTGCACCGCGATCCGGTTCAGGTGGCCGCGTCGAGCACGATGATGATGTCCGACATCATGGAAGGCATCGTCGGCAAGATCGACCTCAGGAAAGAGGCGCGAATGCACCTCGATCGGGTGCGGCAGAGCATCGCGAACACGATGTCGAATCCGCTGATCGATGACCCCCGTATCCTCCACGTGCGCTACAAGGATTTCGTTGCGGATCCCATTGGAACGATACGAAAATACTATCAGTTCGCAGGTCGCGCACTGTCATCCGCGGGGGAGGCTGCAATGCAGCATTACCTGGCCAACAATCGTGGTGACCGGCACGGCAAGTTCGCATATTCTACGTCGGTGCTGACCGAGGCTGGGGAGCGCATCGATTCGCTCAATGAAGAATTTCGGCCGTTCCGTGAACGGTTCGGAGTCGCGATCGAGACGCGGGAATGAGGATTTCTAAAGGGTTTAGGGCTTCCCGGCCTATATGGTCGGGTTGGCCGTCTCGCGCTTTGCGTGTGGCGGTGGAGGGGATGACGGGCTGGACGCCCCTTCGGGCTGTTATCCCCTCCGTCGCTTCATCGGTGCCGGACATCGATCGTCGGCACATTGCTGGCATGATTTGATGCACCCACGACTTTCCTTGCACCAGGTCGCTTTCATCAACGAAGCATCTGCCGCGTTCATCGCGCACGCCCGCGCGATCGGGGTCGGCCATGTCACGCTGGTCACCCAAAAGCTGTTCCAGCCAGCCGAAATGGAAGCCGCGCTTGCGCAGTTGGCGCTGGGCGGCGTGGACGCGACCACCGTCAATCACGTGTTCGGCGTCTTTCCCGACCTGGAAAGAGACGCAGGCGAGGCCGGACGCCAGCTTATCCGCGCGATCGATGCCGCGGCGGCGGTCGGCGCCGAGCAGATCTACCTGATCAGCGGCGGCCGGGGCAGACTGACTTGGGAACAGGGCGCCGACCGCTTCGCCGAGCTGATCGCGCCGTGTCTCGATCATGCGGCGGCCAAGGGCGTGCGGCTGCTGGTCGAGAACGCCTCGGCGATGAACGCCGACATGCACATGGCTCACACGCTGCCCGATGCGGTGAAGCTGGCCGAAACCGCCGGGATCGGCGTGTGCATAGAGCTTCACGCGTGCTGGATGGAGGGCGATCTCGCCGGCAAATTCGCGCACGCGGTGCCGCTCGCGGGACTCGTCCAGGCCAGCGACTACGTGCTCGGCGATCGCACCACGCCGTGCCGCGCAGTGCCGGGCGACGGCGTGATGCCGCTGGAACGGATGCTGGGCCAGTTGCTCGATCTGGGTTACGAAGGCCTGTTCGATCTCGAACTGGTCGGGCCGCGGATCGACGCCGAGGGCTGCTACGCCGCCACCGCGCGCGCCGCCGAATACCTCTCCGAACTGCTGACCAGACTGGGAGCCTGACCATGGCCTTTGGTGACGGACCCGCCGACGCGCTGCTGCGCGCGAAATGGCATGCCTTCTGCGACACGCTGCGCGACGCCGGGGACAAAGTGTTCAAGGATGCGATTCCGCCCGATCCGATCCTGCGCGTCGACGGCTTCCGCTTCCTGACCCAGAACCTGGGCCAGGCCTTCCCGCTGGCGCTGGAGACCAGGGATCCGGCCTATCCGCAGATCCACTATTTCACGACGCCCTACATGAAGCTGGGCGGTGATGTATCCGACTTCGTCTATCGCCAGGCGTGGATCTCCGGCGACTATACATACCGGATCACGGGCAGGAAGGGCACCGCGCGCTGGTTCAACCTTGTCGTGCAAGGCCCACGCTCGCCCACGATGGCGAGCGGCTACCGCACGCTCCACGAACCGTTCGGCGACACGCCCGAACGCAACATCCTGGGCTCGCAGATCGAAGCGGATGCCGACGGCAACTTCGAGCTGTTCATCGGCGGCGAGGAGCGACCCGGCAACTGGCTCCCCACCACGCCGGGCAGCCGGAAACTGTTCATCCGCGAAGCGTTTGACAGCTGGTACGAGACCCCGACCACGCTGACCATCGAACGCATCGGCATGGACGCCCCGCGCCCGATCCCCTCACCCGAACAGGTCGCCGATGCGGTCGACTGGGCGGGCAATTTCCTCAGCGGCGCGATGACCGACTGGCCCGAGCACAGCTGGGACACCTCGGGCGGCGTCTGCGACCCGGCCTTCACGAACCAGTTCCCGCCGGACAAATCCGCCAACACCGCCGACGACCTCAAGCGCGGGCGGATGGCGGCGCACATGATCTGGGCACTGGCGCCGGACGAAGCGCTGATCGTCGAGATGGACTGGCACGACGGCTTCTGGATCTTCGGCATGGGCGGCGTGTTCGTCGGCTCGATGGATTATTTGTATCGCCCGACCAGCTACACGCCCGCACGCACCAAAGTGGACGGCGATGGCGTGGTGCGACTGGTCCTCGCACACGATGATCCGGGGCTGCACAACTGGGTCGATACGCAAGGCTATCCGAACGGCAACCTGACCTACCGCAATCTGTTGAGCCAGAACCCTGCGGTGTTCCGGACCAAAGTCGTGAAACGGGCGGAGGTCATGGCGCATTTGCCCGCCGACACCGCGACGGTGACACCGGAGGAACGGACGGCGATGCTGCTGGACCGGTATCGCTCGATCAAGCTGCGCTTCGGGATTTGAGAAGGTACAGATCGCACTCCGCCGACCCCGTCCTTCCGACGTCATGCTGAACCCGTTTCAGCATCCATCGTGCCGCAAGCGCGAGTGCCCGAGCGGTCATTGCGCCCTCGCGCCAAGGTCGTGTCGGCGCGCCCCCCTGCTCCGGCGCGCGAGGAGGGATGGATCCTGAAACAAGTTCAGGATGACGAGTGTGGACGAACATCGCCACCTCACACCGTATAATTCGCGTGAAGCTGCTCGATCTTCGGCTGATCCGGCTCGGTCTTCTCGAGCTCGATTTCTTCATGGTACGATTGCTCGACGTTGACGTTCCACACGTCGTGGCTCTCGCCCAGGATGTTGCGCACCGCGTACATCGCCGAGAGCATCGAGTGATCCTGGTTGTTGTAGCGATGCAGCCCGTTGCGGCCCACCGTCTGGAAGTTCTCGAGCTCGTCGATCCAGCCCGAGATCACGTCGAGCGCGGCCTTGTACTCGCTGTCGTAGACCGGATAGGCCTTTGGCTGACGGATCACCGCGGCGTCGATCACGTCGCCCGGCTGCGCGAGGCCCAGCGCCGCGATCTCGCGCGTCGCCAGCGCGCGCAGGTCCACTGCGCTCGCGGTCCACAACTCGTCGCCCTCCTGGCAGAAGTATTCCATGCCGATCGATGCGGTGCCGGGATCGGGCACCATGTCCGCGGACCACGCGCGGAAGTTCTGGATGCGCCCGACTTTCACGTCGGGCGAATGGACGTAGATCCAGTTGTCCGGGAACGGATCGGCCCGTGCCAGCACCAGCGTGACGATCAGGAAATCGCGGTATTTGAGCTTTGCCGCAGCCTCCATCACCGGCGCGGGCGGAGGCGGATCGAACGCAGGCAGCAGTTCGCCCAGCGCCATCGAGTTGATCACCTGCTGTGTCGGGATGCTGTGCACATTCCCTCCGCTGTCGATCACGTCCACACTGGTGACGCACATGCCCGCGCGATGAAACACGATCGCTTTGGTGCGCATGCGGATCTGTCCGCCCCTGTCTTCGACCAGCGCCGCGCACCGCTCCCACATCTGACCGGGGCCGAGACGCGGGTACCGGAACTCCTCGATCAGACTGACGGTGTCGTTCGCACCCGAGATCGCGTTCCACACCGCCTTGACCAGCGACAGGTTCCGGATTCGCTGCGCGGCCCAGTCGGCGCGGATCTGCGCGGCCGGGATGCCCCAGACCTTCTCCGTATAGCTACGGAAGAAGTGCATATAGAGCCGCCCACCGAAGCGGTTGATCACCCATTCCTCGAAGCTGTCCTCGATCGGATGCGGCCGGACACGCCATCTGACATAGCTGACGACGATCCGGATGCTCTCGTAGACGCCAACATTGGACAGCGCGTTGAACAGCTTGAGCGGGTAGGCGAAGAACTTGCCGCGGTAGAAGATCCGGCTTGAGCGAGCGACGGTGAGGAACTCGTCGCCGATGATCTCCTGCCACATCGCCGAGACCTCCTTCACTTTGGTGAAGAAGCGATGGCCGCCGATGTCGAAGCGATAGCCGTTGTGGTTTTCGGTGCGGGCGATGCCGCCGACCATCGCACCGCTCTCGATCACCACCGGATGATAGGCATCTGAGCGTTTCAGCAACTCATAGGCCGCCGTCAGGCCCGCCGGGCCGCCGCCGATGATGACGACGTCGGTCGTGCGATTGGCGTCCTGCGGGCCCGCTGGCGGAGCAATCGCCGAAGTGTGCCCGGCAAGGTGCGACGCCGCGTCAACCGTCATTCACTTGCCCTGCCCCCTGCATTGCAGCCCCCCGCCTTGCGCCTGGTCTTCATGCCCGCATCATCAGACCCCGTGCCGACCCGAAGACATTATGAATTGAATCGCGGCACATTCGTGTCCGGCTTCCGTTCCGACCTCCAAAAGACGCTCAAATGCATTCCATGTCACTGTTACAGCATCATTTTTCAAAGTTTCATTTGCATTGTCGCAAGCAAAGATCGCACAAATCTCCTTTGCCGTACAACTGCCGATAGATCTTAACGCACCATCGATGTTTCCATTCTCGGACAATAGCAAGACAGAAAAGCCTCACAGTATTCGCGACGGGGCGGCCAGTTGCGGAGAGACCGTTCCTGAAATGCAGCGGAGGGGCCAGGCCATCGCCGGCCCCCGCGATCGCGGCGCCGGCTTTGCATGCCCGCCCATAATCCGGCATGGACCGCCGGCGGTTCCGCTGCGGAGCCTGGCGGGAGTGTTTGGCGTGGCGCAGCTGCCGGACCTGGAGGCTTGGGCGATCTTTGCCAAAGTCGCCGAGCGCGGATCGTTCAGCGAAGCCGCGCGTGAGTTAGGCCTTGCGAAGACCACCGTCTCCAAATCGGTTTCACGACTCGAGCTGCGCATGCGCAGCACGCTGTTCCACCGCACCACGCGCAAGCTCTCTCTGACCGAAACCGGCCGCTTGTCGCTGGAGCGCGCGATGCGGATCCTGGCCGACGGTCATGCGATCGAGGCCGACGTTCTGGAAGAAGCCGCGGTCCCGCGCGGGCTGATCCGCGCGTCCATCCTGACCGCCTTCGGTGAGGATGCGCTGGCACCGGTGTTGCCGCAATTTCTGGGCGAATACCCGGACATCGAACTCGAAATCGTGCTCACCGACAAGCCGGTCGACATCGTCGCAGAAGGGTTCGACCTTGCGTTGCGGATCGGCGCGGGCATCGATTCCTCGCTGCGCGCGAGCAAGCTCAATTCGCTGCGCCGACCGCTCACGGCGGCGCCGTCGTTGATCGCGCGCTATGGGATGCCCGCGCATCCCGAAGACATCCGCACGATCCCCGCGCTGATCGCAACGCATTCGGCGCGGCCAACCGAACTCCTGTTCCGCGGTCCGGGCGGCGAGAGCTGCCTGATCCATTTGCGCCAGGGGTTGCGCATCAACAGCAGCCGCGCACTGGTCCCGGCGCTTGTCGCGGGCGTAGGGATCGCGGCGCTGCCCGAGGTGTTCCTGCGCCGCGCGCTCGATGCGGGCGAACTCATCGAGCTGCTCCCCGACTGGACCCTGGAGGACGGCGAACTGTTCGTGGTGACCCCGCCCGGCCGCGCGAGGCCGGCGCGCGTGCGCGTGTTCATCGAATTCCTGCGCCGCCAGTTCGCCGCCGGTCTGCCGGTGCTTCCGGAGCGCTGAACAGCGCTCTCAGGTCTGGTTCGCCTCCAGCCGGAAGGGCCCTTAAACGACCGTCGCCTTCAGCGCCCCCGCCATCGCCGTCAGCGCATCTCGGCGCGGCATCGCCAGGAGCTGTTCGAACTGCGCGCCGTAATGCGCATGCGGCAGGAACGTCGGGCCGTTGGCGATGTTGTCGAGCGTCAGCGTCGCCACCTCGGCGGCGGGCTGGAGCTTGTCCACCATGCCGTATTCCTCGGCGTATTTCGCGGTCGCCTCGCTCTCGGTGGCGCCCGGACAT
This sequence comes from Actinobacteria bacterium 21-64-8, assembly GCA_903970225.1. Classification (GTDB taxonomy): domain Bacteria; phylum Pseudomonadota; class Alphaproteobacteria; order Sphingomonadales; family Sphingomonadaceae; genus Novosphingobium. The sequence goes on from CAJCHR010000155.1 coordinate 6,885, forward strand.
AGCGTGAGCACGTCGATCCCCTCACCCTGAAGCTCGCCCCACAGCCCCTCACCCAGCGAGATCACCAGCGCTTTCGATGCCGCATAGGCGGTCGAATAGGGGCAACCGATCAGGCCCTCGACCGACGAGGTGAACACGATCCCGCCTTTTCCGCGCGCTTTCAGGCGCGGGATGACGCCATGCGCAAGCTGCATCGGCGCGTGGCAGTTGACCGTCAGCATCTTCGCCATCGCGGCCGGGTCCTTGTCCTCGAACCGGCCCTTGAGGTTGAAGCCGGCGTTGCTGACGAGAAGGCCGATATCGAGCTCCGCCGTAGCATCGAGCAACGCGGCGGGAGCGGCGGGATCGGACAAGTCGGCCGCGATCACCGTCGTCTTCGTGCCGTACGCAGCCGCGAGCTTCTCGGCCAACTCATCGAGACGCTCGGTGCGCCGCGCCGCGACCGCAAGATTGAACCCGCGGGCCGCCAGTTCCTCGGCGAAAGCCCAGCCGATGCCCGAGGATGCGCCCGTTACCAGCGCAACGGAGCCGTACCGATCGATGAAGTCTTGTCCTGTCATGGTGTGTATTCTCCCGGTCGGAGCGTAGCAGACCTGATGGGCGGGCGAACGCGGTCGCGCGGCTCGGCCGGCCGAGTTAGGCCCGATCTCGCGATAATGGCCCGAACCCGCCGCCGCCAGGGGTCTCGATCACGAAGACATCGCCAGGCGCGATCCGCACCGACGCGACAGCGCCGAGAACCTCGACGCGCCCGTCCGCCCGCTCGACCCGGTTCGCGCCCGGCGCGCCGTCGC
>CAJCHR010000156.1 GCA_903970225.1 Actinobacteria bacterium 21-64-8
GCCCCGCCGCGATCCCACCGGTGCGTGCCCGCCCCGCCTCCAGCTTCGCCAGCACCGATTTCGCGCGCGCCACGGTCGCGGGCGGCATCCCCGCCAGCCGCGCGACCGCCAGACCGTAGCTGCGGTCCGCCGGCCCCTCGGCCAGCTCGTGCAGTAGCACCAGATCGCCCTTCCATTCGCGCGCGCGGACATGATGGAGCGACAATGCCTCGCAGGTCTCCGCGAGCCGTGAGAGCTCGTGGTAATGCGTTGCGAACAGGCAGCGGCAGCGGTTGGTCTCGTGCACCGCCTCGGCCACCGCCCAGGCGAGCGCGAGGCCGTCATACGTCGAGGTACCGCGCCCGACTTCATCAAGGATCACGAAGCTGTGCGTCGTCGCCTGCGCAAGGATCGCGGCGGTCTCGACCATCTCCACCATGAACGTGGATCGCCCCCGCGCGAGGTTGTCCGCCGCGCCGACGCGGCTGAACAGGCGGTCGACGAGACCGATCTTCGCGCTTGCGGCCGGCACGAAGCCGCCGGCTTGCGCAAGCAGGATGATCAGTGCGTTCTGCCGCAGGAAGGTCGACTTGCCGCCCATGTTGGGGCCGCCGATCAGCCAGAGCCGGTCATTGTCGCCCAGCGCGCAGTCGTTCGCCACGAACCGTTCGCCCCGCGCAGCCTGTGCTGCCTCGACCACCGGGTGCCGCCCGCCTTCGATCGAGAGCACCGGTTCCTCGACGATCACCGGCCGCACCCACCCGCCTTCGGCCGCACGCTCGGCCTGCCCGGCGGCGACATCGATTCGCGCGAGCGCTGCCGCAGTGGCCGCGATGGCCTCCCGCGCCTTGACCGCCTCGGCGACCAGTTCCTCGAAATGCGCTTCTTCAGCGGCGAGCGCGTGGCCGCCGGCTTCGGCGATGCGGCTCGCCTCCTCGTGCAGCGCGACGGCGTTGAACCGGACCGCGCCGGCCATCGTCTGGCGGTGAGTGAAGCCGCTGTCGGCACGCATCAATGAGTCAGCGGCGCGCGCGGGGACTTCGATGAAGTAGCCGAGCACGCCGTTGTGGCGGATCTTGAGCGCGGAGACCCCGGTCTGGTCGCGGTACTTGGCCTCCAGCGCCGCGATCGCGCGGCGGGCATCCTTCGAGACCGTGCGCAGATGATCGAGCGCGGCGTCGTAGCCCTCGGCGATGTAGCCACCCTGGCCGCGCTCCGTGGGCGGAGCAGGCACCAGCGACCGCACATAGAGGTCGATCAGCGCGCCGTGTCCCCCGAGCACCGGGAGCAGCGCTTCGAGCAGCCCGGGCTTCTCTTCGTGACGCAGCAGCAGTTCGCGCAGGCGCCATGCCGCGTCGAGCCCGTCGCGCAACTGCCCCAGATCGCGCGGGCTTCCGCGCCCCGCGACGATCCGCCCCAGCGCCCGGCCGACGTCGGGAAGCTGCCGCAGCAAGCCGCGCACATCCTCGCGCAGCAGTGTCGAGTCGTGCAGCCACGCGACAAACTCCAGCCGCGCCCCGATCGCTGCGCGGTCCGTCAGCGGTGCGGACAAGTCCTCGGCCAGCTGCCGCGCGCCGGCACCGGTGATGCAGCGATCGATGGCCGCGATCAGGCTGCCCGTGCGACCTCCCGCGCTTGCTTCGAGCACTTCGAGGCTGGCGCGTGTCGCCTCGTCCATCGCCATGCGCTCATCGGCGCCGCGCGGCACGGGCGGCAACAGCAATGGCAGGTTGCCGCGCCCGACGTGGTCGAGGTACGCGATCAGGCCGCCCGCCGCGGCGAGCATCGCGCGGGTGAAATTGCCGAACCCGTCGAGAGTCGCGACGCCGTGCACCGCCTTCAGCCGCGCTTCGCCGTTCTCGCTCGCGAAGTCGCGTGCCGGCCTGGCGATCGCCTCAGGGGGCGCGGCCTCCCAGCCGTCCGATGCGACGAGTTCGGTCGCGCCGATCCGCGCCAGAGCGGCTGACAGCCCTGCCGCGCTGCACTCCTCTATCTCCATCCGCCCGGTCGAGATATCGCACGCGGCGATCCCGAAAACCCCGCGCACTTCGCAGACGGCCACCAGCACATTGGCGCTGCGCGGTTCGAGCAGCGCCTCCTCAGTCAGCGTTCCTGCCGTGACGAAGCGGACGATGTCGCGCGCGACCAGCGCCTTCGATCCGCCGCGCAGCTTCGCCTGTGCCGGGCTCTCGACCTGCTCGGCGATCGCAACCCTGCACCCGGCCTTGATCAGTCTCGCGAGATAACCCTCGGCCGAATGCGCCGGCACCCCGCACATCGGGATCGGCGCACCGGCGTGCTCACCCCGCGACGTGAGCGCGATGTCGAGGATCTGCGATGCGGCCCTGGCATCTTCGAAGAACAGCTCGAAGAAATCGCCCATCCGGTAGAACAGCATGCAATCGCCGGCATGGGCCTTCAGCGCGAGGTATTGCGCCATCATCGGAGAGGCCGTGCCATGCATCGCAAATGCGTTACGCTGCTGCACCGCGATTCTCAAAGGCCGCGCGCGGCAGCTTTCCCCTATCGCGGCGGCTTGACATTGATTAGGGCGCGGCCGCGACCCGGGGAGATTCCGCAAAGTGTCCGATGAAAGCAACGTCAGTTTCACCGACCGTGAAGCGCTGTTCTATCACAAGACGATCCGTCCCGGAAAAATCGAGATCATCGCCTCGAAACCGATGGCGACACAGCGCGACCTGAGCCTCGCCTACTCCCCCGGCGTCGCCGTGCCGGTGCTGGCGATCGCCAAGGACCCCGCCACGGCTTACGATTACACCGCCAAAGGCAACCTGGTCGCGGTCATCACCAACGGCACCGCGATCCTGGGCATGGGCAACCTCGGCGCGTTGGCCTCCAAGCCGGTGATGGAAGGCAAGGCGGTGCTGTTCAAGCGCTTCGCCGACGTCGATTCGATCGACATCGAGCTCGACAGCGAAGACCCCGACGCGCTGATCGAGGCGATCGCGATGATGGAGCCCAGCTTCGGCGGCATCAACCTTGAGGACATCAAGGCGCCCGAGTGCTTCATCATCGAGCAGACGCTGCGCGAACGGATGAATATCCCCGTCATGCACGATGACCAGCACGGCACCGCGATCATCGCCGCCGCAGGCCTGATCAACGCCTGCCTGCTGACCGGCCGCAAGCTCGACGAGATCAAGGTCGTGGTGAACGGCGCGGGCGCCTCCGCGCTCGCCTGCACTGCGCTGATCAAGTCGATGGGCGTGCGCGGCTCCAACGTGACCGTCTGCGACAGCAAGGGCGTGATCTATCGCGGCCGCGCCGGGATTGACCAGTTCAAGTCGGCCCACGCGATCGAGACCGTCGACCGCACGCTGGCCGACGCGATGAAGGGCGCCGACGTCGTGCTGGGGCTTTCCGTGGCCGGCGCGATCACGCAGGACATGGTCAAGTCGATGGCGCCCCAGCCGATCATCTTCGCGATGGCCAATCCCGATCCGGAGATCACGCCCCCCCAGGTCGCCGAAGTCCGGCCCGATGCGATCGTCGCCACCGGCCGCTCGGACTATGCGAACCAGGTCAACAACGTCCTCGGTTTTCCGTTCATCTTCCGCGGCGCGCTCGACGTGCGCGCGACCGCGATCAACGAGGAAATGAAGATCGCCGCCGCGCACGCGATCGCCGAGCTGGCGCGCGAGCAGGTGCCCGAGGAAGTCGCCGCCGCCTATGGCCGCAACCATACGTTTGGCCGCGACTACATCATCCCCGCACCGTTCGATCCACGCCTGATGGAGCTGGTTCCGTCCGCAGTCGCCAAGGCGGCGATGGATTCGGGCGTCGCGCAAAAGCCGATCGAGGACTTCGATCGGTACCGGCTGGAGCTCAAGAGCCGGCTCAACCCGACGACCTCGGTGCTCGCCAACGTCTATGAACGCGTGAAGGCCAATCCCAAGCGGATGATCTTCGCCGAAGCCGAAGACGAAGTCGTACTGCGCGCCGCGATCCAGTACCGCGACTTCG
>CAJCHR010000157.1 GCA_903970225.1 Actinobacteria bacterium 21-64-8
ATACTTCACGTATTCGTGCCCATTATACTCGACGAGGCTGGCCGCCTTGACGATCCGGACGAGTTCGGGATTCACCTTGGCGGCGTCGAACTCCTTCCAGGGTACGTCATCCAGGGTCCAGTGCGACATCGGCTCACCTAATTTATGGACTGCGACTCGCTCGCAGCTTACGCATGAACGCGATTATATGTCATTAGGGGCTTCGTTGCGTAAGCCCCTGAAATGATAACGGCCGACCTCGCGACAACAAGGCCGGCCGCTTTGGGGTTCCGCAGGGAATATCAGTGGCGGACCGAGGCCTCGATCGCCTGATGCTTCGCGGTCGCGACCGCCAGCTGGCGCTCTGCGGCCTTGAAGCGCAGCTTGTCGGCATCGTTGCCCCGCTCGGCCACGGCCAGCGTCTCGCCATAGCGCGTGGTCGCCTCGGCCAGCTCGAGCTCGACCTTGCCCCGGTCGAGCGACGAGACGGTCACGGCCTCGTCGGCCAGCACGGTGCAGCGTTCCGGCGTCACTTCGGCGAAGCCGCCGGCGATGAAGATCCGCTCGGCGATATTGTTGCCCTCATACACCTCGATCGTGCCCGGACGCACCGAGGAGATCAGCGGCGCATGGCCCGGCAGCACGCCGAAATTGCCTTCGGCGCCCGGAATCACGACCATCTCGACGGCCTCGGAGAGCAGGATCTTCTCCGGCGAGACCAGTTCGAACTTCACTTTGTCGGCCATCAGTCAGGCACCTTTCACGGACGGCCCGTCATCCCAACCGGGCGACGGGCCCAACTTTCATACAGGCTTGGATCAGGCCGCTTCGGCCGCGAGCTTGCGGCCCTTTTCCTGGGCCTCTTCGATCGTGCCGACCATGTAGAAGGCCGCTTCCGGCAGGTCGTCGTATTTGCCTTCGACGATGCCCTTGAAGCCCTTGATCGTGTCTTCCAGCTTCACGAACACGCCCTTGGTGCCGGTGAACACTTCGGCGACATGGAACGGCTGCGACAGGAAACGCTCGATCTTGCGGGCGCGCGACACGACCAGCTTGTCGTCTTCCGACAGTTCGTCCATGCCCAGAATGGCGATGATGTCCTGCAGCGACTTGTACTGCTGCAGCACGCGCTGGACCGAGCGTGCCGTCTCGTAATGCTCGTCGCCGATGACCCGAGGGTCGAGCATGCGCGAGGTCGAGTCGAGCGGATCGACCGCCGGGAAGATGGCCTTTTCCGCGATGGAGCGCGACAGCACCGTCGTCGCGTCCAGATGGGCGAACGAGGTGGCCGGCGCCGGATCGGTCAGATCGTCGGCCGGCACGTAGATCGCCTGGACCGAGGTGATCGAGCCCTTCTTGGTCGACGTGATGCGTTCCTGCAGCGCGCCCATGTCGGTCGACAGCGTCGGCTGATAGCCCACCGCCGACGGGATGCGGCCCAGCAGCGCCGACACTTCCGAACCCGCCTGGGTAAAGCGGAAGATATTGTCGACGAAGAACAGCACGTCCTGGCCTTCCTCATCGCGGAAATATTCGGCGATGGTCAGGCCCGAGAGCGCCACGCGCGAGCGGGCACCCGGCGGCTCGTTCATCTGACCATAGACCAGCGCCACCTTGGAGCCGGGTCCGTCGGTCTTGATGATGCCGCCCTCGATCATCTCGTGATAGAGGTCGTTGCCCTCGCGGGTCCGCTCGCCGACGCCGGCGAACACGGAATAGCCGCCGTGGTTCATGGCGACGTTGTTGATCAGCTCCATGATCGTCACGGTCTTGCCGACGCCGGCGCCGCCGAACAGGCCGATCTTGCCGCCCTTGGCGTAGGGCGCCAGCAGGTCGACGACCTTGATGCCGGTGACCAGGATCTCGGCTTCGGTCGACTGGTCGACGAAGTCGGGTGCCGCGCGATGGATCGGCAAGGAGCGCGTGGCACCGACGGGCCCGCGCTCGTCGACCGGCTCGCCGATGACGTTCAGGATGCGGCCCAGCGTCTCCGGGCCGACCGGCATCATGATCGGGCCGCCGGTGTCCGACACCTTGGTGCCGCGCACAAGACCGTCGGTCGTGTCCATGGCGATGGTGCGGACGGTGTTTTCACCCAGATGCTGGGCGACCTCGAGGATGAGGTTGCGGTCCGCGATATCGACCTTGAGCGCATTCAGGATCGACGGCAGCGCGCCGTCGAACTGCACATCGACGACGGCACCGATGACCTGGGTGATCGTCCCCACACTGGTATTGGCCATGACTTCTTTTCCTTAAGCGAGACGAGCCTCTAGAGCGCTTCCGCACCCGAGATGATCTCGATGAGTTCCTTCGTGATGGTGGCTTGGCGCGTGCGGTTGTACACCAGCGTCAGGCCCTTGATCATGTCGCCGGCATTCCGCGTCGCGTTGTCCATCGCGGTCATGCGCGAGCCATGCTCGCTTGCCGCGTTCTCCAGCAGCGCCGTGAAGATCTGCACGCCCACGTTGTTCGGCAGCAGTTCGGACAGGATGTCCTCTTCGCTCGGCTCGAATTCGTAGATGGCACCCGCGACATCGTCGGCCGGGGTCGCTGCGACCGTCGGCGCGCCGAACGGGATCAGCTGCTGCACCGTCACGATCTGCGAGATGGCCGACTTGAACTTGGCGAAGATGATCGATGCGACATCGAATTCGCCGGCCGCGAACCGGGCCAGCACCGCCTCGGAGATGCTCTTGGCTTCCGAGAAATGCACGCCCTTGCGGCCGACGTCCGTGATGCTGTCGATCAGCAGCTTCGGGTATTCGCGCTTGACCGCGTCGCGACCCTTGCGGCCGACGGTGATGATCTTGACCGTCTTGCCCTCGGCCTGCAGCTGGCGGATCTGCCGACGGGCCTCGCGCAGGATGACGGCATTGAAGCCGCCGGCGAGACCGCGGTCGGAGGTGGCGATGATGACCAGATGCGTGTCCGACTTGCCCGTGCCCGACAAGAGTGCCGGGGCGGTCGGCAATCCCACCATCGATTGCGCCAACGAGGCCAGCATCCGCTCCATGCGCACGGCATAGGGGCGTGAGGCTTCGGCCGCGTCCTGCGCCTTTTTCAGGCGCGAGGCCGCGACCACCTTCATGGCGGACGTGATCTTTCGCGTCGATTGGACGCTTCGGATACGATTCCGCAGGTCCTTTAAGCTCGCCATCGGCTAGGTCCTTGTCCTGATCGAGCCGATGCTCAGACGAAGCTCTTGAGGAAGGATTCGATGAACGCCTTCAGCTTCTCTTGTGTGGCGGGCTTCAGTTCGCGATCCGTGCGGATGGCGTCCAGAATCTCGCCGCCCCGCGCGCGGACATCGGCCAGCAACGCCAATTCGCAGCGGTTGATGTCCTTGACCTCGACCTTGTCGAGCAGGCCGCGCACGCCGGCGAAAATCGACACGACCTGCTCTTCGACCGGCAGCGGCGAGAACTGAGCCTGCTTCAGCAGCTCGGTCAGGCGCGCGCCACGGGCCAGCAGGCGCTGGGTCGAGGCGTCGAGGTCGGAGGCGAACTGCGAGAAGGCGGCCATTTCGCGATACTGGGCCAGGTCGAGCTTGATCGTGCCGGCGACCTGCTTCATCGCCTTGATCTGGGCGGCGGAACCGACGCGCGACACCGACAGGCCGACGTTGATGGCCGGGCGGATGCCCTTATAGAACAGCTCGGTCTCGAGGAAGATCTG
>CAJCHR010000158.1 GCA_903970225.1 Actinobacteria bacterium 21-64-8
ACGCGGGCTCAGACTTACTGGAGACGGCTTCATGATTTCGGTTCGATCATCCGCGCGGTTTGCGGCCATGCTGGCGGTCGCCGCATCGGCCGCGTGCGCGCCGGCATCTTCGCGGGCCGCACCCGGCGGCGTGACGCTGGAACAGTTCCTCAAGCGCCAGACCGATCGGATGATGGCCGCCGATACCGATGGGGACGGCAAGGTCAGCCGGGCGGAAAGAGCGGCGATGGCGACCACGGGCGCGAAAAAAGGGTCAGCGAAGGGCGGCCGAGATCCGTCGCGCGCGTTCGACAGGATGGACCTCAACCATGACGGCTATCTGGACAAGGCGGAGATCACGGCCGCGCTCACGAAACGCTTTCACCGGATGGACCGCAATGGCGACGGCGTGCTCACGGCCGAAGAACGCATGGCCGCGCACGCACAGCGCGGACAGAACACACTGACGGACGGCGGCGCTGTGCCGCAAATCTGAACCGATGGGACATGCCGATGATCGCGGGAGCCGCATTGCTTGAGCGCGGACGATCCGGATGCCGCATTGCTCGCCCGCATCGCTGGCGGCGACGAGGCGGCGACTCGCGCGGCGGTCAGCGCCAAGCTGCCGCGCGTGCTGGCGCTGGCCAGTCGCATGCTCGGCGATGCCAGCGAAGCCGAGGATGTGGCCCAGGAGACGTTCGTGCGGATGTGGCGCCATGCCGCTCGCTGGCGTCCTGGCGGCGCGCGCTTCGACACCTGGCTGCACACCGTGACGCTCAATCTGTGCCGCGACCGGCTGCGACGCCGACGCGAGACCACGATGCCGGTGCTACCCGACATTGCCGATCAAGCGCCCGCGGTGGATATCGCAATGGATGATGCGGCCCGGTCCCGCCGTGTCGAAGCAGCGATCGCGGCGTTGCCCGATCGGCAGCGCGAAGCGATCCTGCTCGTTCATTATCAGGACCTTACCAATATCGCCGCCGCACAAGTGCTGGAGGTCAGCGTCGAGGCGCTCGAAAGTCTGCTCGCGCGCGGACGCCGCACGCTTCGCGCCACGTTCGCGGGCGCCGATCAGGAGATGGCCGATGACTGATCGCATGACCCCCGCCCGGTTCACCGAGCTCGCCGACGCCTATGGCGGTGTGATCGCGCGGTGGCCCGAGGAGCACCGTGTCGAGGCGATGGCTATGGCCGCCAAACCCGGAATGCAGGCTATCTTGGCGCAGGCCGACTGGCTCGACGCACAACTGGACGACTGGCGCGTCGAAGCCCCATCCGCGGCGCTTCGCAACAGGGTCGCTGCCACACGCTGGATTCCGCTGTCACGCCGCGCGCGGATCTGGTGGTCGAGCCTTGGCATCGCCACTGCGCTCGCCGGTGCGATCGCGGGATCGGTCACGGCTTCGGCAGCGGTGACCTTCGACCATTCGCTGGCCGATGATGCCACCGCGTTCGGCGATGCCGCCCAGCAGGAGAGTTGAATGTCGCCCCGCACACTCAGAATTCTCTGCGCGGTATCGATCCTGCTGAACCTGTTCCTGATCGGAGGCGGGATCGGCGCATTGACATGGCTGCACACGCGGCCTGCCGTGGCCGGATTGCGCGCGGCGGGCGGGGATCTGCCGCGCGACCAGCGCCGCGTGTTCCGCTCCGCTCTGCGCGATGCCCGGCTAGAGATGCGGCCCACCGCATTGGCCGGACGCCAGGCGCGCGCGGACGCGGCCGCGCTGCTGCGCGCGCCGACGCTGGACCAGGCTGCACTTAACGCCGCACTGGCGCGGATACGCGCGGCCGATGTCGCGATCCGGACTCACGTCGAGGAGCGAGCGGTCGTGGTGGCGGGTACATTCTCGCCGGCCGATCGCGCGATCCTGGCGGATGGCATGCAGAAAAAGCCCGGGCAATTGCGCCGGTAGCGACGGAACCGCACACGCCCCGCGTTCAAGGTGCGTATCCGACGCGAGAGTGCGATCCTGCCATGCCCAACCTCAGCCTTTCGCCCGCGGCAATCGCGCTCAACCGCTTCGGACTTGGCGCCAGTGCGGCGCAATCTCCGCCGGCCGATCCGAGGCGCTGGCTGATGGACCAGTTCGACCGATTCGACCCCGCGCCATCGGCATTTGCGGCGCTGCCCGACGCGGGGGTACTGGTGAAGGCCTATCGCGAGCAGCAAAGAGCGGCGCGACAAGCCGCGCCGATGATGGCACCGCCGAGCGACGTGACACCGGGTAAACCAGCTCGGAGCGCCGAGCAGATCGCCGAACGCCGCGACTTCGTGCAGGATGTTCAGGCGCTGTACCGTCAGGCGGTGCAAGCCCGCACCCTCAGCGCGCTCAAGACCGAGGCGCCGTTCGTCGAGCGGATGGTTCATTTCTGGGCCAATCACTTCTGCATCTCCGCCGACAATCCGCAAACCAGCGCCTTCGTCGGCGCGTTCGAGCGTGATGTGATCCGCCCGCACGTGCTGGGCCGGTTCGAGGACATGCTGCTGGCGGTAGAGCGCCACCCGGCGATGCTGATCTATCTAAGCCAGGTCCAATCGATTGGTCCCGACAGCCTGGCCGCGACGCGCGCGGCACGGCGCAATCCCGGCAGCCCGCGCGGCCTCAACGAGAACCTCGCCCGGGAGATCATGGAGTTGCACACACTCGGCGTTCGCTCGGGCTACAGCCAGGCCGACGTGACCGAGTTCGCGCGCGCGCTGACCGGCTGGAGCGTCGGAGCGCTCGGACCGAACGATGATGGCAATCCCGGCGATTTCGTGTTTCGTCCCAACTTGCACGAGCCTGGATCGCGTACGATCTTACGGCGGACCTACGCCCAGCCGGGCGAAGATCAAGCCGCCGCGGCGTTGGTTGACCTCGCGCGTTCGGCGGCAACCGCCCAGCACGTGGCCACGAAGCTCGCACGGCATTTCGCCGGCGACGCGCCGCCGCCGGCACTGATCGATCGGCTCGCCGCCAGCTTCACCAAAAGCGGCGGCGATCTGCAGGCACTCTACCGCACGCTGATTGACAGCCCCGAGCCGTGGGCTCCGGTGCCGCTCAAGTTCAAGACGCCGTGGGAGTGGACAATCTCGTCGCTGCGCGCGATCGGCGGAGCGCAGGTCGAGAAGATCCAGATGGCGGGGGTGCAGAGCCAGCTCGGCCAGCCGGTGTGGAAGCCGGGATCGCCTGCCGGCTGGGATGACACTGCGGCGAGCTGGGCGGCGCCCGATGCGCTGCTGCGCCGTGTCGCGTTCGCACAGCGGCTAACAGCATCCGCGGGCGGCACGATCGACGCACGCATGCTCGGGCCGCAAGTGCTGCCCGCCTCGCTCGGCCCCGAGACGGCCGAACAGATCGCCCGCGCAGAGAGCCCCGCCAGCGCACTCGCGCTGCTGCTGGTCTCGCCCGATTTCCTGAGGAGATGAACGCCATGCTCGCTCGCCGCTGTTTCCTGTCGTTCTCCGCAGCCGGCGCGGGGGCGATGCTCGTCGCGCCGCGGATGGCTCTCGCGACAGTCCCCACCGAGCGGCGTTTCGTGTTCATCATCCAACGCGGCGCAGCCGACGGTCTCAACATCGTCGTACCCTACGCCGATCCGGCCTACGCGAAGCTGCGCGGCGCGCTGGCGATCGATCCGGCGGCGGCGGTCAAACTCAATGGCACGTTCGCGCTGCACCCGGCGCTCGCCGAGACGGCAAAGATGTACGCCGGCGGCCAGGCCCTGTTCGTGCAGGCGATCGCTTCGCCTTATCGTGACCGGTCGCATTTCGACGGGCAGAACGTGCTCGAGACTGGCGGCGTGCAGCCGTATCAGCGCAGTGACGGCTGGCTCAACCGGCTGGTCGCCATGATGCCTCGCGCCGGAGACGAGGCGATCGCACTCGCCGCGACCGTGCCGATGGCGCTGCGCGGGGCCGCCGGTGTGACATCCTACGCACCCTCGGCTTTGCCCGCACCGTCCGATGATCTGATGCTCCGGGTCGGCGCGCTTTACTCACTCGATCCGCAGCTCCACCCGTTGTGGTCGGCGGCACTCGAGGCGCAGGGGATGGCCGAGGGCTCCGCCGCAAAACAGGATCCGGCGAGCCTCGGCAAGCTAACGGCGAGTTTCCTGACCAAGCCGGGCGGCCCGCGAATCGCGATGCTGGAGACGGCGGGCTGGGACACGCACACTGGCCAGGACCAGCGGCTGGCCGCGCAGCTCAGGGCGCTCGATACGCTGCTCGGCGCGCTGCGGGATGGTCTCGCAGACGCCTGGGCGCAGACCACGGTGCTGATCGCCACCGAGTTCGGCCGGACCGCGGCCGCCAACGGCACCGGCGGAACCGATCACGGAACCGGCTCGGTCGCGTGGCTCGTGGGCGGCGCGGTCAAGGGAGGCCGTGTGCTGGGCGATTGGCCGGGCTTGGCGCCGTCGGCTCTGTACGAAGGCCGCGATCTGCGGGCGACGACGGCCATGGACGGGCTCATCGCAGGTGCGGTGAGCGAGAGCTTCCGACTTGATCCGCATCTGGTGACCCGCACTCTGTTCGGCGGCGACGGGGCCATGGCAGGGATTATCGTATGAACTTTCCGGGAGCACGGCAGCATCGCCGTGCTCCCGGGGTTCGATCGCAATCTCATTTGCGGCCACGTCACTGACCAGAAGGCAAAATGAACTCGTCCGACATGTCGCTAGTATACTGATTATCGCGCCCTCTTTCCTTAAGAGGTAACTGGCCTCCGGCGCTGTGTGCGGTTACCGACGCGGCTTGTGATCCTCTGGAAAGCTTTTTTGTCCGTTTCACGCCGCTTGATCCTGCCGTTGGCATGGGCGCGCCATCACCTGAGGGCGCGCGAAACGGTCTTCATTCTGCTCGCGGTCGTCGGCGGTGCCGCCGCGGGGCTTTCGAGCATCGTTCTGGGCTCGCTGGCCAGGACATTGCAGTATCTGTCGTACGCCTTGCCGCACGATGTCCGGCTCAGTGCGGTGCCCGAACTTCCGTTCGCCAGATTGCTGGCGCTCCCGCTGGGCGGGATGGTGCTGGCCGCATTCTCATGGACGACACGCGCGCGCAGCAGGCGGCTTGTCGACGCCGTCGAGGCAAACGCCTTGCACGGCGGCCGCATGTCATTGGCCGACAGCGCGGTCATATCGGGACAGACGGTGCTTTCGAACGGGTTCGGCGCGTCGGTGGGACTGGAGGCCGCTTATGCACAGATCGGCGGAGCGCTCGCGTCGATTGCGGGCGCAGCGCTCAAGCTTCGCCGAGCCGATCTGCGGAACCTGGTTGGCGCAGGCGCAGGGGCGGCGATCGCCGCTGCGTTCGGGGCGCCGCTCGCGGGCGCGTTCTACGCCTTCGAGATCGTGATCGGCGCCTACACCCCCTCGGCCATCGCCCCGGTCGCGGCGGCTGCGATCACCGCGGTCTTCGTGTCGCAGGCGTTCGGGGTCCAGCCCTACTCGATCGATGCCGTCGTCGGCTCACCGACCGAGACACACCATTATCTGATCTACGGCGCGCTCGGTCTGCTCTGCGCCGCGACAGGAATCGGTCTGATGCGTGCGGTCGGCCTGCTCGAGAGCGCAGTGCGCCGCATGAAGCTGCCCGACTGGAGCCGTCCGTCGATCGGCGGGGCCTTGCTGATGCCCCTCGCGTGGTGGTCGCCGCAGGTGCTTTCGGCCGGGCACGGGGCACTGCACACCGACCTCGCGATGGGCACGACACTGGCCTTTATCGCTACGGTCCTTCTCGCGAAATGCGCGGCTTCGGTCGTGTCGCTGGGATTCGGATTCCGCGGTGGTCTCTTCTTCGCGTCGCTGTTCATCGGCACGCTGGTCGGTCATCTCTTTGCCGGCGTTCTCGACCAGGCGTTCGGCTTCATCGTGGTGGACCCGCGCAATGCCGCGCTCGTCGGCATGGCCGCGCTCGCCGTCGCGGTCGTTGGCGGACCCATGACGATGGCGATGCTGGTGCTTGAGGCGACGCACGATTTCTCCCTGACCGGGGCGGTACTCGCGGCCTCGCTGGTGTCCTCGACGGTCGTGCGCGAGACGTTCGGATACAGCTTCTCGACCTGGCGGCTGCATCTTCGCGGAGAGACGATCAAGAGCGCCCGCGACATCGGCTGGGTCCGTACGCTCACTGCCGGCCGGATGATGCGCCGCGAGACGGGGGCGACCTCGGCCGCGACGCCGATCGGTGAATTTCGTCACCGATTTCCGCTCGGCTCGACCAGCCGTGTCGTGTTGATCGATGACGAGGGACGGTACGCCGGGATCGCCCAGATACCGAATGCTTACGCGGAGGGGCTGGATCCGACGTCCGCTGTTGCCGGAATCGCCATCAACGGCGACGCGGCGCTTACGCCCGACATGGACATCGCCAGCGTGATGAAACGTTTCGACGCCTCCGGTGCCGACGAGCTTGCGGTGCTGGACAGCGACCGCCTGGTCTTGGGCATCCTCTCGGAGTCACATGTCCGGCGCCGTTACGCCGAAGAACTAGAGAAGGCGCAGCGAGAGCTGTTTGGTGAATCGTAAGTCGTCCGATAGCTGGCGTTCGATGGACGACGGACTGTTTTATCGTTCGATTTCTTCAGCCAAAACTTGAAAGTCGAGACATTGTTCGAGCTCGAAGTTCTGACTTTCGAACATCGGCGATCAGCAGCTCAACTTTCGAACGTCGTCGTAACCGAACGAAGGGCAGATCTGCGAGGTCGCTCGCGGGAAAGTTGCCGGTCGTTTGAAAGAAATCCAATCCGAAGAGCGGTCCTGAACGAGTGGTCATCCTTGGCAAGCCAGGACGATGGCGTGAATGACCTAATCAGTTACGCTGATCGGGCTGTGAGTGACCGGATCTGGGTCGAAGCGGATGACGAATGGCAGTTCCCTGCCACTCGAAGGCGGACGCATCACCGACGTGCATCTAGGGCAGTTAGTCAATAGAGCGGGGCTATGTCCGAACCTGGCGCCATGTCCGATCAGCCGTCCGCGGGATCCCGCCGGGAGCGAACCGTAGCCCGTTTGCGGCACGCGGCTCGGCACCACGGTCCCACTGCGCCAATCTGGCGGCAGCGTGCGGCCATCTTCGCAGGCGCGGTCCTGCTCGGTCTGGTCGCATTGCTGTTTGCCTATGGGGCGGACTGGGCGAACGGCGTTTTCCTGACCTTCTATCACCGGTGGCGATGGGCGCCCTTGATCGTGACCCCTGCCGGCTTCGCGACGTTGGTCTGGTTGACACGCCGGATCGCGCCCGATGCACGCGGTTCCGGCATTCCCCAGATCATGGCGGCACGGCACGATCCCGAGCACGCAATGCAATCGCTTGCCTCAGCGCTGACCGCGGTCGTCAAGTTTGCCATAACGATTTCGGCGCTGCTCCTGGGAGCTTCCGTCGGCCGTGAGGGACCGACGGTGCAGATTTCGGCGAGCATCATGGCGTACTCGCACCGTCTCTTTCGCGTGCCGATCACCGCCGCAGTGATGGTGGCCGGCGGCGCGGCCGGTGTTGCCGCAGCGTTCAACACGCCTCTCGCGGGGGTCACATTCGCGATCGAGGAACTCGCCTCCGCCTACGAGCAGAAGATGACGCTTCTCGTCATGACCGCCGTCCTGATCTCCGGGATGGTCAGTCTCGGGCTGGCGGGAGACTATGTCTATTTCGGCGCGATGACCGACGTCGTATCCGTGCGGCAAGCGATGACGCTGGTGCCGGTCGCCGGTATTCTCGGCGGTCTTTCTGGCGGACTCTTCTCGAAGCTCATGCTGGTCTTTTCGACGTCCCATCATCCCGCGATTGTCACTATTCGCCGCAGGCCCGTGGTCATCGCAGCGATCGCCGGACTCGTTGTCGCAACGCTCGGCTGCGTGACCGGCATGACGTGGGGAACCAGCTACGAACCCGCCCGCCTCATCATCACCGGATCGCATGCGTCGGTCTGGTTCGGACCGGCGAAGTTCGTCGCAACACTGGCGACGGCCGTATCGGGCCTCCCGGGCGGCATCTTCGCGCCATCGCTGGCCGTCGGCGCCGGCCTCGGCGACCTCCTCCGGTTCATCTTTCCGTCCTCAGCGACCGGCGCAGTCGCGCTCCTGGGAATGACCGCCTACTTCACGGCCGTCGTCCGGGCCCCTCTCACGGCCGTCGTCATCATCTCTGAGGCGACCGCTAGCCGGGGCCTGCTGCTGCCGCTCCTGGCGACCGCGCTGATCGCAGACTGGGTCGCAGCGATGATTTCCAAGGAGCGCCTTTATCATGGCCTTGCGCAGGCGTTTCTTCCCCGAGGAATGCAGCGACAGAATGATACGTCGGAGCCTGCGTGAACCCGAGTCTCGCCAGAACCTGTTAGGCAGGGCTCCAGCCACGACGCGCCACTCACCCGATGTGCGGCAGTATCTGAGAGCGTGACAGCTCCTCTTTCCTGGAGGATGCGAGTAGCGTGCTGGCCTGGCAGCGGGTTCATCTCAATCGCCCGAGCCTATCCGGTAATCACCGTGACTCCCTGAAGGCGCTGGTGGGCGGTGACGGGCTCGAACCGC
>CAJCHR010000159.1 GCA_903970225.1 Actinobacteria bacterium 21-64-8
AGGGCTATGAGGAAATCGCCGCCGAGGCTGTGCCCGAATGGCTGATCGCTCACGCGAACGGCACCGCCGAGATCGGACCGCTGGCGCCGCAAGTCTCACCTGGCGCCTATGCCGAGGCTTTCGCCGAGCTGCAGGACGCCATCACGGCGGGCGATATCTATCAGGCCAACCTGACGCTGCCGCTTGCTGCAAGCTGGCGCGGCGATCCGCTGGCGCTGTATGCGGCGCTGCGGCCGAGCGCAGCGGCGGGCTATGGCGGTGTGCTGCATGACGGTGCGCAGTGGCTGCTGAGCTTTTCGCCCGAGCTGTTCTTCGCGCTCAAGGACGGCGCGGTCACCGCGCGGCCGATGAAGGGCACGCGTCCGCGCGGGCGTGACCCCGCCGAAGACGCGGCGTTCGCGGCGGCGCTCGCGGGATCGGTGAAGGACCGCGCCGAGAATCTGATGATCGTCGATCTGCTCCGCAACGACCTGTCACGCGTAGCCGAGCCCGGCAGCGTGCGCGTCGAGGCGCCGTTCGCGGTCGAGAGTTATCCGACCGTTCACCAGATGGTTTCGACCGTCCGCGCGGCGCTGCGTCCCGGCCTGGGTGCGATCGACGTATTGCGCGCGCTGTTTCCGTGCGGATCGATCACCGGCGCGCCCAAGATCCGCGCGATGGAACTGATCGCGGCGGCCGAGCGCGACGCACGAGGCGCATATTGCGGCGCGATCGGACGGATCGATCCAGCTGATCCTAACGGGACTGGAGACGCCGCGTTCAATGTGGCAATCCGCACGCTGCGTCTGACGGCGCAGGAGAACGGCGCCGGGCGGGCGATCCTGGGGGTCGGCTCCGCGATCGTCGCCGATTCGGACTGGCTGAGCGAATGGCGCGAGTGCCTGGTGAAGGGGAGCTTCGTGCGGACACCGGTGGCAGCGCAGACGGGAGTGGCCGGCTTCGACCTGATCGAAACGATGGCTGCAGTCCCGGGGCAAGGTATCGCGTTGCTGGGGCTGCACCTCGACCGGATCGAAGCAAGCGCCGATGCACTGGGCTTTGCGCTCGACCGGGAGGAGTTGCAGCGCGCGGTGGAGGCGATCACGGCGGCCATCGATGCGCCGGGCCGCGTGCGGCTGGTGGTCGCACGCAGCGGCGCTTATGCGCTGGAGGCCGGCCCTACGCCCGCGCCGCTGCCCGATCCCGTGCCTTGCGCGGTGCTGCGCCTGCCCGTCGACAGCGGTGACTGGCGGCTGCGCCACAAGACCTCGGACCGCGGATTCTACGAAGCCGCGCGTGACCGCGCCCGCGCAGCAGGCGCAGCGGAGGCGATCCTGCTGCGCGATGACGGCGCGCTGACCGAGGGCAGCTTCACCAACCTGTTCGTCGAGCGGGACGGCGTGCTGCTGACGCCTCCGGCGGCGCTCGGCCTGCTCCCCGGTGTGCTGCGGCGCACACTGTTGATGAGCGGCCGCGCGCGCGAAGCGGTGTTGACGCCGGAAGACCTCGCCGACGGGTTCCTGATCGGCAACGCGGCGCGCGGATTGATGAAAGCAAAATTGGTCGAATGAGCAAGCCCATCTCCGCCGCGCTCTCGCGCATTTCCCCGTCGCAGACCGCAGCGATGACCGACCGCGCGCTGGCGCTCAAGGAGCGGGGCAGGGACATCATCTCGCTCTCGGTCGGCGAACCCGATTTCCAGACGCCCGCACATGTGATCGAGGCCGCCAAGCGCGCGCTCGATGCGGGCCAGACCAAATACACCGCGATCGGCGGCACCGCGCGGATGAAGGCGGCCGCGGCGCTGCATTATGCGCGAGACCTCGGGATCGAGGTCCCGGTGAGCCAGATCACGGTGAGCGCGGGCGGCAAGCAGGCGATCTTCCACGCATTCCTCGCCACGCTCGATCCGGGCGACGAAGTGGTGATCCCCAGCCCGTGGTGGGTCAGCTATCCCGAGATCGTGCGCTTTGCCGGCGGAACGGTCGTGCCGCTCGAAACCGGCGCGGCCGCCGGATTCCGCTTTACCGCCGAGGCGCTGGAAGCCGCGATCACGCCGAAGACCCGCTGGCTGCTGCTCAACAGCCCAGGCAATCCGACGGGCGCAACGTATCCGGCGGCGCTGCTGCGCCAGGTCGCGGACGTGCTGCGCTGCCATCCGCAAGTCCTGGTGCTGAGTGACGATATCTACGCGCCGCTGATCTACACCGGCGAGCCTCACGTGACGCTGGCCGCGCTGGAGCCCGATCTCGCCGACCGCATCCTGACGATCTCGGGCGTCTCGAAAAGCCACGCGCTCACGGGCCTGCGCATCGGTTTCGCCGCCGGCCCCGCATGGCTGATCGCGGCGATGGAGAAGCTCCAGTCGCACAATTCGGGCAACCCTGCCTCGATCAGCCAGGCGGCTGCGGTGGCGGCGCTGGAGGGCCCGCAGGACTTCCTGGCCGACTGGCGGACACGTTTCCGCGCGCGCCGTGACCTGGTGGTCGCCGGGATCAACGCGATCCCCGGTCTCTCGACGCCGGTGCCCGAGGGCGCGTTCTACTGCATGGTCGACGCGACCCCGCACATGGCGCGCTTCGGCGACGACGGCACATTGGCGATGCACTTGCTCGATCACGGCGTCGCGATCGTGCAGGCCAGCGCATTCGGGGGCCGCGACGGCTTCCGCATCAGCTTCGCGATGGACGAGGCGTCGCTTGCCGAAGCGGTACGGCGGATCGGGGCAGCACTGGCATGACCATTCCCATCCTGTTCGAAGACGGCGAAGCACTCGTCATCGACAAGCCCGCCGGCCTGTCGCTCGACACGCCCCGCAAGGGCGGCCGCAGCCTCGCCGACCATCTCGATTTCCTCAAGCTCGGCTTCGAGCGCGCGCCGGTACCGGTTCACCGGCTCGACACCGACACTTCGGGCTGCCTTCTGCTCGCGCGCAACCCGCGCGCGCTGAAGAAGTTCAGCGCCGCCTTCGAGGCGCGGCTGGTCGAGAAGCGCTATCTCGGGATCATCGAGGGGCTGCTCGCCGCCGAGGAAGGCACGATCGAACTCGCGCTCGCCAAGATCAGCAGCGTGAAGGACGGCTGGCACATGATCCCGGCGAAGAAGGGCAAGCCCTCGGTCACGCACTGGCGCCAGCTTGCGGTTCACGGCGGGCTGACATTGGTCGAATTCCGCCCCGAGACCGGCCGCACTCATCAGATCCGCGTTCACGCCGCGTCGGGGCTCGGCGCGGCGCTGCTCGGCGATCCGGTCTACGGCAAGAGCGGCGGGAAGCGGACGATGCTCCACGCCGCCGCGCTGACCGTGCCGCGCGAGGGCAAGGCGC
>CAJCHR010000160.1 GCA_903970225.1 Actinobacteria bacterium 21-64-8
CGATCACGAGGACTTTCAGTCCTGCGAGTTTCGCCTTGCCGTTGCTCATCATGCTCTGCATGGAACCTCGAAGTCCTTGGAGGCCAGCGTGCGCGAGGCGCCCGTAGGTGCTGGAATCTCGTGGCTTTTTAACATATCCGGGGTCTGCTAGCCACGGTGGGAAGTCGCCATTTCGAGCCAATGTCGGACAAACAACGGAGGCCTGGTTCACAGTTTTCGACTTAAGGTGCCCGGATGCGCTTGCGCTAGACTCACCGTCGGCGCGGGAGTTTTTTCGAGGATGCGGAGGGTCGAGAATGTCTCAGGTGCGGCTGGTCGTCGTCATGGATCCCATCGAGGCCATCAATCCGGCCAAGGATTCGACCTTGGCGATCCTGCTCGCGGCGAAACAGAGCGGCTGGCAGCTGCACTACGCCGAGCTCGGTGATCTCTGGCTGCGGGACGGCGTCGCGTGGGGCCATCTCGCGCCCCTCGAGGTATTCGACGATCTGCGCACCTGGTTCACTCTCGGCACGCGCGCCGCCGCTAAACTGGGTGAATTCGACGTGATCCTGATGCGCAAGGACCCGCCATTCGACACCGAGTACATTTACAGCACCTACATCCTCGACCGGGCCAAGCTCCAGGGGGCGCTGGTCGTGAACGATCCGCGGGGCCTTCGGGACATGAACGAAAAGGTCTACACGGCCTGGTTTCCGGAGTGCTGCGCACCCACCCTGATCACCCGCGACATGCACGCCATGGCGGCGTTTCTGCATGAGCACGGCAAGGCGGTCTGCAAGCCGCTGCACGGCATGGGGGGCCGGTCGATCTTCGTGCTCGAAGAGGGCGACAAGAATCGCAACGTGGTGTTCGAGACGCTCACCGACTACGGGCGGCATTATGCGATCGTGCAGCGCTACCTGCCCGAGATCGTCACGGGCGGGGACAACCGCGTGATCCTGATCGACGGCGAGCCCGTGCCCTTTGCTTTGCAGCGCATGCCCGACGCCGCGGATCATCGCGGCAATCTGGCCGCGGGGGCGACTGCGCAAAGCCGCCCTCTCAACGATCGCGACCGCTGGCTTTGCTCGGTCATCGGACCCCAGCTCAAGGCCGCGGGGATGGTATTCGTGGGCCTCGATGTGATCGGCGACTATGTGACCGAGATCAACGTAACGAGTCCGACGGGCATCCGAGAACTAAACAAGAAGCACGATGTCGACATCGGGGGCAAATTGATCAAGGCGATCGCCGGCATCCTCGACACTCGATGAGCTACGAATTACTCAAAGGCGGCCTGCCGCCGGCGAACGACCGCATGCTGACCACGTGCTTTCTGGCGGCGCTGGTCCACGGCATCATCATCCTGGGCGTGACGTTCAGCTCCTCGGGCAATCACGCGGCCGAAGGCGACGGACCGGCCCTCGAGGTGGTGCTCGTGAACGACCAGGCGCCGGCCGTCGCGAACAACCCGAAAGCGGCCTACCTGGCGCAGCGCAGCCAGCAAGGATCGGGAAATACGCTGAAGCGCGAGCGCGCCCTCATCCCGCGCTCCTCGCTGATGGCGGCCAACCGCCCCGGCATCCCGGACGGCGAAGGGGTCTCGGCCCAGCAGGCCGGCAGCGATCTCGGGGACGATGAGGTCATCGCGACGCGCGGTCCGTCGCCCAGGATCCTTTACTTCGCCGCAGCCAATGCCGACGATCAGCCGTCCAAGTTACCCATGCTCCTCGAGAACCGGCCCGATATGGGCATGGCGCCGAACGACGATGGCATCCAGCTGCGGATCCGCGGCGAAGCCAAGCAGCAGCTGTGGATCGCCGCCGACACGCGCGCCTCCGACGTCGCCGTATACCTGGACAGCTGGCGCCGCAAGATCGAGCGGGTCGGCACCATGAACTTTCCGAGCGTCGCGCGCCGGCGCAAGATCTCCGGCACGCCGGTCATCGAGGTCACCATCGGTGCCGACGGCAAGCTCTTGCAGGCCCTCATCCGGCGCTCGAGCGGCCACGCCGAGATCGACGAGGCGGCGATGCGCATCCTGAAGCTCGCCTCGCCTTACGATGCTTTCCCGCCCGAGCTTGCGACCCGGCACGATGAGATCAAGATCGCCTACGAATGGCAGTTCCTCGATGGTGCGGCGCAGGGTTCCAGCGTGTTTTATGCCGACCCTGGAGCATCGGGAGCGGCTGAGGATTCCGGCGCGGCGGCCGGCGGTGCGGCACCCGACGCGGCGGCAGCGGGCGCGGCGGCACCCGGCGCGGCAACGCAGTCGCCGTCCGGTGCTGCGTCCGGGAGGGAGACGCCTCGGGGCGGATCGCCGTAGACTCTCGAAAGCGTCACCGGCGGAGGGCCCAATGAGCGGTGGGGATTACCTGACGAACCAGCTGCTGATCGCCATGCCGATGATGGGCGATCCGAATTTCGCGCAAACCGTGGCGCTGATCTGCGAGCACACCGCTCGCGGCGCGCTCGGCCTCATATTGAACAAGCCCCTGTCGATGCGGATGAGCGAGATTTTCGATCAGCTCGAGATCGAGCTGCCGAAGGGAGAGTTGCGCGAGCGTAAAGTGCTGCGCGGCGGACCGATGCAGACCGATCGCGGCTTCGTCGTGCACCGGGCCTTCGGACAGTGGGACTCGACGCTCGAGGTATCGGACACGATTCACGTCACCACATCGCGGGATATCTT
>CAJCHR010000161.1 GCA_903970225.1 Actinobacteria bacterium 21-64-8
TCGAGGATTTCGCGCAGGCGGGTCGCCGTGCGCGCGAGGCAGGGTACGATTACGTCTCGTATCACTTCTGCCACGGCTCTTTGCCGCACGTGACACTCTCGCTCCTCGAGAACTCTGGCCGCAACGACGAGTATTCCGACAATTTTTTGTTCTGTGAGCAGATCCTCCAACGCACGCAGGAGCTCTGCGGCAAGGAGTTTGCGCTCATTCCGCGTATGTGCTGCGACGAGAACTACGAGGGAGGCTATGACGTCGACTATTTCGTCGATAACTATGCGACGCGTCTCCATGCGCTCGGGATCGACGCGATGGACTGCACCTTCGGCTCGATGCTGCCGGCTAAGAGCCGCAATCCCGACGTCAGCTCGGGTGAGTACATCGGCGGGGGTTTCTACGTTCCCAACCTCGTCGCATTCGAGAGCCTCGAGCGGTTGCGCGGGGGCCTGCGCGCCAAGGGCATCGACATGCCGCTGATGGGCTCATGCAACATCAACACGCCCGACCACATGCGCACCATGATCGGCGAAGGCGCGGCGGACATGGTCGCTTCGTGCCGTCAGTCGCTCGACGATCCCGACTTCCCACGCAAGATCGCCGAGGGCCGCGAGGACGAGATCCGCAAGTCCACGCGGACGGGCGCGTCGCTGATGACCGGCAATATCTTCGCCAAGGGCATCGCGGGCTCGGCGCAGAACGCGGCGTTCGGAAGGGACCGTGAGTACCGTCTTGTTCCCGCCCTCCGGCCCAAGCGCATCTATATTGCCGGAGGCGGCTCGGGCGGCATGGAGTACGCGATCACCGCGACCGAGCGCGGTCACGACGTGACGATCTTCGAGAGCTCTTCTGAGCTTGGCGGCGTGATGAACTGGGCCGGCAATTACAAGACGCTGCGCAACGTCGAGCAGATAGCCTACCAGCCGCAATATCACCGGCTGATGGTGCAAAAGTTGGGCATTGCGGTCCGTCTGAACGAGGAACTGACGCTCGACATGATCCTTTCCGACAAGCCCGACGTGGTCGTCGTGGCGACCGGGGCGAAGCCTGCCTCGCTGAGTATCGCAGGGCTGGACCAAGCGTTCGGGAGCGGCTTTGCGTGGACGATCGACCGGGTGCTGTCCGAGGGAATTGACACGTTACCTGAAGGTAGACTGGTGGTCTGGGGAGCGGGCGAGGGGATCGAACTGGGGCTCGATCTGGCGCAAGCTGGCCGGTCGGTACGTCTGCTCGATTCAGGTGAGAAATTGGTTCCGGCCGCCTACATCGGCTCGCGCGTGAGCGCCGTAAACCGCTGGCTTGCGAAGGCTGGGCTGCAGCCGGAATTGGGCATCGTGCTTGAGACCGTCGGGGACGGGTCGGTCAGCATCCGTCATCCGAATGGCACGCGCGAGACGATCGAGTGCGCCGCCTTGATCGTGGCACCCGGCCGGGTACCTTATGATCCGTTCTCCGGGCGTCTCTACAAGACCGGGATCGAAGTCCACGCGGTCGGCGATGCGCGCAAACCCCGGTCCTACGGCAACGCCATCCACGAAGCGGCATATTTGTCGCGCTCGGTCTGAATCGGACAGCGGTCCGGCGACGCCGTACGCGCTTATAAAAAGCGCGCGGTTTTGCCGGACCGGCTCATCGGATCGCGCTGGATCGGAAGGATCGATCCAAAAAGCGTCGTTCCGCGTTCAGGCGATGCCGAGCACCTTTGCGGCATTGTCGTGGAGGAACTTCGGCCAGACCGCATCCTTGAACGGCACATCGTCCATCTCGGCGAAGATGCGCTCCAGCGTCAGGCCCATTGGGAAATATCCGGCATAAATGATCTTGTCCGCGCCGCGGGTGTTGGCGAATCTGATGATCTCTTCGGGCCAGTATTTCGGTGCGAAGGCGCTCGTCGAATAATAAAGGTTCGGCCACTTGAGCAACAGCTTGACGGCGAGGTCGACCCAGGGTTCGGCTCCGTGGCGCATGACGAACTTGAGCTCGGGAAAATCGTAGCACACTTCGTCGATCAACTCGATCTTCTGCGCGGCGAGGGGGATGCGGGGACCCGGCACGCCGGTCGTGCAGAACGCCGGGATGCCGAGCTCGCAGCATTTGGCGTAGATCGGATACCAGTGCTTGTCGTTGATCGGGCAAGGCGGGTTCTGGCCCGAGGGAAACATCGAGATGCCCCGCAAGCCCAGCTCGTCGTGCGCTCGCTGGATGGCGCGCACCGACTCCATGCCCAGATGCGGGTTCACCGGCATGATCCCGACGAAGCGTCCGGGAAAGCGGCGGATGGCTTCCTGAGCGCGATCGTCGTTGGTGTGGATCACGCCGACGCGGATGTTGAATTCGTCCATCTTCGCGATGGTCTCGTCTACCGAAGAGGCCCGGTCCTGATTGGCAGCGAGCTCGCCGGGGAGGTCCTTGAACATGTATTCGGCGGGGTGGCGTTCCCACTTGACCCGCTCGCTGGCGACCGCGGCTGCGTGGGTGTAGTCGCGGAAGCCGATCAGCGTGTCGATCGCGGCGATTTCGCGTGGGCGCGGCATTGTCTGAATCCTTCCCAAAGGGCCATTACGCCGCACTTTTCCGGCGTTTGGCGCGGTATTGCAACGGGCTTGAAGTATTGTAAAGGGAACGAACGGTTGGCTGAGGCAGTCGGCATGAGACGTCGCCGCAAGCAACAATCCGGTGTCGGGGTGAGCGGCAAAATGCGCCGAAGCGCGTGAGAGGTGTAGCGTGAACTTCGATTATACCGACGATCAGAAGGCGCTAAAGGATGAGGCGCGCAAGTTTCTTGCCGCGTTCTCGCCGCTCACCGCGGCACGCGGCGTGCTCGAGAATCCGGCCGCGGGCCATGATGCCGGCCTTTGGGCGCGCATCGTCGAGCAGGGCTGGTGCGGCGCCGCCATTCCGGAGAACTACGGCGGCCTCGGGCTCGGCTATGTAGAGCTTTGCGCCCTGGCCGAGGAGATGGGCCGCGCCGTCTCGCCGGTCCCGTTTGCGAGCAGCATCTATCTTTTCGCGGAAGCGCTGCTCGTCGCAGGGAGCGAGGAACAGAAGACCGCGTTGCTGCCGCTGGTCGCAAGTGGAGAATTGCTTGGGACGCTGGCGGTGTCGGAAGCTCCGGGTGTGCTCGTCGAGGCGGCCATCCAGTGCAAGGTCACTGACGGCAGGATCACCGGTACCAAGCTTCCGGTGACTGACGGAGCCGCAGCTGCGCGCGCTGTCGTGCTGGCGATCGGCGAAGCTGGGGCAGGCTTGTACCTCGTCGACCTGGAAGGAGAGGGCGTAGCGCGGGAAGCGGTCTCGACCATCGATCCCACGCGCGGCGCGGCGAAGATAACTTTCGAAGGAGCGGCGGCCGAACTGCTAGGCGTCGAGGGCAAGGGGCTGGAGTTTTTGGCGAAAATACAGGACCGGGCTGCCATCCTGATCGCGTTCGAACAACTCGGCGGCGCCGACAGGGCGCTCGAGATGGCGCGCGACTACGCGCTCGAGCGCTATGCCTTTGGTCGGCAGATCGGGAGCTACCAAGCGATCAAGCACAAGCTCGCCGACGTGTTCGTCCGAAACGAGGTAGCGCGCGCCAATGCCTACTATGGCGCATGGGCGCTTTCGAGCGACGCGCCTGAGCTGCCCGTGGCGGCTGCGGCGGCGCGCGTGGCGTCTTCCGCTGCTTATTGGTTGGCGTCCAAGGAGAACATTCAGACCCATGGCGGCATTGGCTTCACCTGGGAAGCCGATTGCCATTTCTTCTACCGAAGGGCCCGCCATCTTGCGCTGGTGCTGGGCGCACCACGCGAATGGAAGCGGCGCCTCGCCGATCGGCTCGTGCAGCGCGTCGAAGCCGAGCTTGCTGAAGGGAACGCGGCATGAACTTCGAGGACAGCCCGCAGGAGGCCGCCTATCGGGCGAAGGTTCGCGCCTGGATCGCGGCGAACGCTCCCGACATGAGCGTTCTCGCGCCCGAGGAACGGCGCGCCTGGCACGACGCACACAAGGAGATCGCCCGCGTCTGGCAGGAAACCAAAGCCGATGCCGGTTATGTCTGCATTTCCTGGCCTAAGGCATGGGGCGGCGCTGGCGGCACTGCGATCGAGGAAGCGATATTCGGGCAGGAAGAGAACCGCGCAGGTCTGCACTTCACTTACTTCATGACCGGTCTGCACATGCTGCTGCCTGCGCTTCTCGAGCACAACAAAGATGAGCTTTCACTCAGCCTGATTCCGCCTGCGATACGGGGCGAGAAGATCTGGTGTCAGCTGTTCTCCGAGCCTTCGAGCGGTTCGGATTCGGCCGGCATTCGCAGCGCCGCGGTGCGCGATGGCGAAGACTGGGTGATCAACGGCCAGAAAGTCTGGAACAGCGGCGCTCAGATTGCCGATTACGGCATGCTGATCGCGCGGACCGATCCTGATGTGCCCAAGCACAAAGGCCTCACCGCGTTCTGGATCGACATGACGAGTCCCGGCGTGGAGGTTCGCCCGATCAAGATGATGTCGGGTGACAACGAGCTCAACGAGGTTTTTCTCACCGACGTTCGGATCCCCGATGCCCAGCGGGTCGGTGACGTCGGTGGCGGGTGGAAGGTCGTGATCTCCACGCTGATGAATGAGCGTGCCGCTCTCGGATCGGGCAGCGGGTTGTCCTGGCGTGACATCGTCAAGTTGGCCGGACAAGTCCCGTCGTGGGACGGCACTGCGCTCGACGACCCGGCTTTTCGTGAATGGCTCGCGGACCTCTACGTCGATGCCGAGGCGATCCGGCTCTTGAGCTTTCGATCGCTGACCTCGCTCTCGAAAGGCGCCGCGCCCGGTCCTGAGGGCTCGGCGGGCAAGCTCCTCTGGTCGGGGCTGGCGCAGAACCTGTCGAGCCAGGCGCTCGACATTCTCGATCACGCCGGTCTTCTCGACGATCCGGAGGAGGCGCTGATGAATGGCGCGTTCCAGCACCGCTTCTTGTGGGCGCCGGGGTTGCGGCTTGGCGGCGGCACGGACGAGATCATGAAGAACATCATCGCCGAGCGCGTCCTTGGCCTGCCAGGGGACGTGCGCGTCGACAAGAACGTGCCCTTCCGGGAAATCCCAAGGGGACGTTGAATTTTCGAAGGCGATTGGGCTGCTTTGACGGGAATCCTATCGCCGGATAGATTGCAACGCTGTATGTGCAATGAGCGCCCGCGCGACATCGGCGAGCCTGCGGCGACTTTGGCGGATGGAGAATATGGTGACCGGGACACTGACATCGCTCGATCGCGGCTACGCGAACCTGCCGATTCCTTACGGCTGGTTCGCGGTGGCCCTGGCAGCCGACATTCCCAACGGTCAGGTCAAGACCATGCGGTACTTCGGCACCGAGTTCGTCATGTGGCGCGGCGGTGACGGCGCGCTGCGCGCGGTCGATCCGTTCTGCCCGCACATGGGCGCGCACCTCGGCATTGGCGGACAGGTTGCCGGCAATGACTTGCGCTGCCCTTATCACCACTGGCGCTTCAACGGCGATGGCGGGGTGACCAAGATCCCCTACACCGACGCCATTTCGCCCAGCATGAAGAACTCCTGCCTGCCCACATGGCCGGTCGAGGAAGTCGATGGTGTGATCTTCGTGTGGTATCACCCGCACAAGGTCGCCCCAAAGTGGGAGATCGCACGCATCCCGGCTTGTCCCGAAGGCGAGTGGCAGCTGGCCGGCGTTTACGACTGGGTGGTCAACATCCACTGCCGGGAAATTCCCGAGAATGGACAGGATTACCAGCACTTCGGTGCGGTTCACGGGGTTCCCGGTCCCCCGGAAGCGGAATTCAAGATCATCGGCTGGACGCGGCGCAACACGGTTGTCGCCGAAATGAACACGCCGAGGGGCCCGATGGAAGGCATGATCGACGTGACCGCGACTGGACCCGGGCAGTCGATCACCGAGTTCAAGGACGTCACTCACGTCGTGATGAACCAGCAGGTGACGCCCATCACCGCAGAGCAGACGCACGTCCGCTGGCAGCTTTACCACATTCCCGGCCTGAGTGACGGCAAGCTGCGCGTTACCCAGGCGAGAATGCGTGACCTCGTGAACCAGATTCACCAGGATATTCCGATCTGGAACAACAAGAAATGCGAGGAGCGACCGCTACTGGTCAAGGGCGACGGGCCGATCCTCGCCTATCGCAAGCAGTATGACCGCTTCTTCGATTTCGACGAGCCGGCGCCCGACATCAAGGTCGCCTGATCACAGATTGGTCGCGCGATGCGATCCGGTCCGGGTGGCCGGCGCGTCCGGCCGCATGACCTTACCCGGCTGGCGAGGCTCGCCTTCGGGCAACACGGGATAGCCGCATGTCCGATAAGCTCGCTGGACGCACAATCCTGATCACCGGCGCTGCCAGCGGTATGGGGCGCGACATCGCGCGCCTTTTCGCGAGCGAAGGCGCTGCGCTTGCGCTACTCGACCGCAACGAAGCCGGTGTGCGCGCAGTCGCTGGCGATCTCGGTGCCGCCGGGTATGGCTGCGACGTTACCGACCGGACGGCATTAGGTGAAATCGTGACCGCGGCGGCAGAGACTTTGGGCGGACTTGACGGTGTCGTCAACGCGGCGGGAATTCTGGATATTGCGCCGTTCGCCGATCTTACCGCTGAGAGCTGGGACCGAATGCTTTCGGTCAACACGACCGGTCCGTTCAATGTGGTGAAGGCCGCGCTCCCGTTTCTCAGCGCCGCCGAGGCGGCCACTATCGTCAATATCGCTTCGGTTAGCGCACTGATGCCGATGGCCGGGACGACGGGCTATTCGGCGAGCAAGGCGGCACTGACTATGTTCACCAAGTGCCTGGCCTTCGATCTCGGGCCGAAGATCCGTGCCAACTCTATCTGCCCGGGCGTGATCAGGACCGAAATGACGCGCTATCTCTGGGAAAATGCGGAGCACACCGCGCGGGCGGCCGAACGCGTGGCACTTAAGCGGCTCGGAGAGACGGAGGACGTCGCGCGCGCGGCGCTGTTCCTCTCGTGCGCAGATTCAGCGTTCACTACCGGGACCGAGATCCCGGTCGATGGCGGATTTTCCTGGCGCTGAGCCTATCGCTCACTTGGTCGCCATTTCGGCGATCTTCTTCGCCTCGATCCGCAGTACGTCTTTCTTGACCTTGCCCGAAGGCACACGCGGCAGGTCGCCGACAAGCACGAGATGCTCGGGGAACTTCTGGCGCGCGAGCCCTTCGGCGTCGAGGAAGCGGCGAATCTCGGCCATGTCGATTGTCATCGCCGGCTGCGGGATTATGAACGCGCAGCCTTTCTCGCCCGTCGTCTCGCTCGGCATCGCGACGATCGCCACGTCCGCAACGGCGGGATGGTTGAACAGGATATCTTCGACTTCCTTAGGGCTGATGTTCTCGCCCGAGCGAATGATGATGTCCTTCTTGCGGCCCGTGATCACGATGTAGTCGTCGTGCACGATCCGGCCGAGGTCGCCCATGCGGAAGAAACCCTCTTCGTCGAAGTTTCCTTCGTTGTCGGCCGGGTGCGCATAGCCGAAGAACAGCCCCGGGCCGCGGGCGATGATTTCACCCTCCTCGCCATGGGGCAGCGGTGTGTCACCGGCGGGATCGACCACTTTGAGCTCGGCCGGATAGACGATCTCACCATCGGTCTCGGCGCCCAGGACGACTTGAGACCGGTCGCGGATGCCGAGCGTGGCGGTGACCATCTCGGTCGAGCCGTAGCAGCGGAAGAAGAGGCAGTTGGGAAAGGTCTCCGACGCCTTGCGGATCAGGTCCGGCGAGACCGTGGTGCCGCCGCAGAAGAACAGGCGCAGCGATGCGATCGCCTCCGGCCGGTTGCCGGCGGTGTCGAGCAGCTGTTGTAGGAACGGCGTTGCACCGCCGTTGACGGTGGCTTTGTTGTCCTCGATGCAACGGATGCCTTCCTCGGCCGTCCACACGTCCATCAGAATACTGGCCGAGCCATGGATCCAGGTCATGTCAAACGCCCACAACGCGCCGGTGATGTGCGTGACGGGGGAGGGCATGAACACCACGTCCTCCGGCCCGATGCGCCAAGCTTCACCCATCGCGCGGGCGCGGTGATCGTAGCTGTAGTGGGTGTGCAGAACGCCCTTGGGTTTGCCCGTGGTGCCGGAGGTGTACATCGCCATCATCACCGATGACGGATCGACGATGGGAAACTGGGTATCGTCGATGGGGTCAAGCGCGAGCGCGCCGTCCCAGTCGAGTTCGCCGTTCCCGCGAACGATGACCACGTCCCGCAGTTCTGGCAGCGAAGCGCGCAGACCCGCAAACATAGCGGAAAAGTCGTGCCTGCGGAACACGCCAGGCGCGAACAGCATCCTGGAGCGGCAATCGGCGAGGATGTAAGAGAGCTCCGATTCCCGATAGATCGGCGGAATTGGATTGATCACCAGTCCCATCATCCGCGCCGCCAGCGCGATGACCGCGGTTTCGACCCAGTTGGGAAGCTGGAACGAAACGACGTCTCCGGGCTGCAGCGCGCGCGACCGGAAAAATGCCGCGAGGCGCAGGGCCTGATCCCAGGTCTGGCGACGAGTCAGCCGGGTGTCACCCTCGATCAGCAGGATGTGTTCGGGATCCGCCACAAGTGCTGCACGCGCCGAATCAACCAGCGTGGTATTCGTCCAATGCCCTTCGGCGCGGTAACGCTCGGCAAGGGCATCCGACCAGCGCGTTTTGAATCCGCTAGGGTCGTTTCGCATTGTCCAGTTCATACCTGCTCCGCAAATCTTCGGCGCTCGGCTCCGGCTTTCTCGCCGGGTAAGCCGGGCCGGTGGTCTTCAATCAGCGACCGAAATCGTCCTTGCTTCGTCCGATGATCTCTCGATGGCGTCGAGGATGCGCGCGAGCCGGACCGCATCTTCAAAGTCGGGCACGGTGTGCGTGCCAGCTCGGATGTCCTCGACAAACTGCTTCCATAGCTGTGCCACGTTGACCGGCGCGCTGGTCAGTTCGGGAAACGAGGCGGCGGGCTGACTTGCCCTTGCCGGCGTGCACGAAACCCTCAGCTCGGCGCACTGGTAGCCGCCGGGGTGGTGGCCGGTGATCTCGAGCGTGCCTTCGGACCCGCGCAGCTCGAACCGCAGCGGTATAGGCTGGCCGCCGACGATCTCGATGCTCGACACGCAGCCGTTTGCATGGCGCCCTGTGATCAGTATGTGATCTGCGCACGTCCTCTTCACAGTTTCGCCGGTTCCGTCGAGTTCAACGGTGTCGAGCAGAACCGTGTTACGAGCCGAGACTTCCTCGAGGGCGCCGACTATCGCCTCGACCGACGCAACGGTGTGGCCGCCGGCGATCGTCGCGAGGGTCGCGCCATTCCGGCGATCCTGGAGATAGGCGTAGTGCGCCGGCGCGACGGTTCCCCATCCGGCCGTGGACGAGACCACGCGCAAGTTGAGCGGCCGACCGATCGCACCATCACGAACGAGGCTCGCCGCATAGCGAACCGCAGTCGAGTTGGTGCCCTGGAGCCCGATCGCGACGTGGAGCCCGGATACCCTGGCCGCCGCGGCCATTTCCTCGGATTCGGACACGTCGCGGCCGAGCGGCCATTCACAGTACACGTGCTTCCCAGCCTCTAGCGCGGCGAGCACGATCGCGCGGTGCTCGGGCACCTTCACGGTGACTGCGACAACATCGACATCCGGATCGCGGACCATCTCGAGCGTGTCGCCGAAAGCCTTGACCGCACCGAACGTGCGGGCAGCTTCGTCCGCGATCATCTGGTTGCGGGCAGAAACGGCATAGAGCTCGATGTCCGGCACAGCCGCCAGAGCCGGAATATGAGTATCGCGTGCCCAGCCGCGTTGGGCGTTCGCGCCGGCAATGGCCAGTTTCAGAGCGGCCATGGCTAGCGTGCCCGAGGGAGTTGGAGGATCCGATCAGCGACGTTTTCGCGTTGGATCTCACTGGTTCCGCCCGAAATGCTGAAAACCCAGCTCCACAAGTAGTCGTAAGTCCACGGGTGCGCTGAGCGGTCGCCGTTGAATTCGAGGAAGTCCCAGCCAAGAACCTCGCCGACGATTTCGCTGAGCGCCTTGTGCGTCTGAGTCACCATCAGCTTCATCATCGAGCCCTTGGGACCGGGCAGACCGGTACGATCGGTTTCGGCGATGTCGGCGAGCGTCATCGAGCGAATGGCGATGGTCTCTGCCTTGATCGAGGCAAGACGTTGCGCGATGCCGTCGTCGTCGATAGCCAACCTGCCGTCCTCGAGCCGCACGGTCCTGGCGAGGTCGATCGCCCGGCAGACCCGCTCGTAAAGCTCGAGCTGGTCACCGATGAAGCCGAGGCCACGCTCGAAGGCAAGCGTCGCGAGCGCGCTGGACCAGCCTTGGTTCACCGCACCCACGGCATTCTTCAAGGGGATCCGGACCTCGTCGTAGAATACCATGTTGACATGCTCGTCCTGAAGCATGGTGCGGATCGGCTTGATGTCGATACCCGGCAATTTCATGTCGCAGATCAGCCAGGTCAGTCCCTTGTGCCGCTCGGAATCCGGATCGGTACGGACAAGCAGTTCCTGGTAGTCTGCATGCTGCGCGTCAGTGGTCCACATCTTCGCACCCGTGACCACGATGTCGTCACCGTCGATGACGCCGCGCGTCTTGAGCGCGGCGAGGTCCGAGCCGGCGTTTGGTTCGGAAAAGCCCTGACACCAGATGGCATCGCCGCTGAGGATGCGCGGAAGGTGGAACGACTTCTGCTCCTCGGTCCCTCGCGCGATCAGCGTAGGGCCTGCGTGCATCATGGCCACGTACATCGTGTTGATGTGATGCGGTGCGTGCGCCCGGGCGAGCTCCTCGTACCAGATGACCTGTTGCAAGCCGGACAGGCCGAGGCCGCCGTATTCTACCGGCCAGGCGACGCCGGCCCAGCCGTGATCGAACAGCTTGCGCTGCCAGTCACGATCGAACTGCGCGCTTGCCAGCCCATGGGAGGGCCGCGGTTCGACAGGGACATTCGCAGTCAGCCACGCACGGGCGCGGGCGCGAAACTCCTGATCGGCTTCGGAATAGCGCAGGTCCATTTCAAAGCTCCAGGCGCGCGTCGAGCAGGCGCGAAAGGACGTGGCGTTTCGATCCGAACAAGCGGGATAGCAGGAGCGCGTGCTTCATCAGAAGATGCGCATTGTGTTCGTCGGTAACGCCGATCCCGCCGTGCAGCTGAATGCAGGTATCAGTATTCGCATGCGCCGCAGTGTTGGCGAGGTACTTTGCCGCATCGAGGTGCACGTCAGCGTCGCTGCGCCCTTCTT
The DNA here is from genome assembly GCA_903970225.1 of Actinobacteria bacterium 21-64-8. Taxonomy (GTDB): domain Bacteria; phylum Pseudomonadota; class Alphaproteobacteria; order Sphingomonadales; family Sphingomonadaceae; genus Novosphingobium. The sequence continues at coordinate 11,261 of CAJCHR010000161.1, forward strand.
TCAAGGCCGCCGCTGCGTAGTAGAGCTCGCAGCGCGCGGCTTCAGCGCGAACGGCCATGTCGGCGCACGGGTGCCGCACGGCCTGATATGCGCCAATCTTGCGCCCGAAGGTTTCGCGAATCTTGGCGTATTCCACCGTGAGATCGAGCGCGGCTTCCGCCAGGCCGACGAGCATGGCCGCGGTTCCGAGTTGGCCGAGTTTCCAGACACTCGGGCCAGTCGTTGTCTCGATAGGAACTGGCAGTGCAGCGAGGGTGCGCATCGAATTGGCGGGATCGAGGGCGGGGCGCTCCTCGGCAGCCAGGTCCGCCAACTCGTAGATATGCACCTCCGCCGGTTCGGCCTGAATTGCGTAAGCGGCATCTGCGCGCCCGATGAGCCGCAGGCCTTCGCGATCCCTGATGGCGAGCGCAACGCCGACATCCCCAGCGATCACGCTGGAACGCAGCGTTGGATCGGCGATTGCATTGGCGGCAAGGCACTGCGCGAGAAGGTCGATCGGTGCGCACTGCCGTCCCGCTTCGCGAAAGAACAGAGCGTGCTCGACGGCGGAAAGGCCGCTGCCGCCGTCAGCTTCCGCGAGGGCGAGGGCGAACCAGCCCATTTCTCCAAGCTGGCCGCGCAGTTCTGCTCCGAGATCGGCAGATCCCGCAGAGTGAAGCCGTTCGATCGGCATGGCGCCCGCCAAGAAATCCGCCGCCGCATCGCTGATCGCGATTTCATCCCCTTCGGGCGCGAGATACATTCCCAATCCTTCGTTAGGCATCCCCGGAATGTGCACATAATGATTCTCTAACGGTGCATTCTTCCAGTTTTTCGTTGATACGCGAGCGCCTAGGAATTGCAACACGCGAAGAACATTTCGTATTCACGATCGCTATCGGCGATCACTGACCAAGCCGATCAGCCTTTAAATGCCACTTCCGGAATGCCGGTTTCACCAGGAACCAGCGCATAGACACCGCCATTGGGCGCCGTCGGTTCCATCACCTGGCGCATCGCCATCTTCGTCGACGTGACATACAGCGTCTTGAGGTCTGGCCCACCAAAAGCCGGTTTTGTCGGGTTCGAGAAGGGCAGTTTCACGATCCGGTCCAGCGTTCCGTCGGGCAGGTACCGCCGTAGCGCCCCGGCTCCGACATTGGCCAGCCAATAACCACCTTCGCTGTCGACCGTGGCGCCGTCTACGAATCCCTCGCCATCGCGAAGCGCGAAGAAAGTCCGCGGGTTCGAAATGGCGCCGGTTTCAGGATCCAGGTCGTAGGCTTCGACCTTGCGGGTTGGGGAATCGGCTGCGTACATCGTCCTGCCATCGGGGCTGAAGGCAAGCCCGTTGCTGACAGTGATGCCCTCGATCACAGGGACAAGTGCCCCGCCATCGAGCCGGTACCAGTTTGCGCCCTTCGCATTAGCATCGCTTGGAAAGCCGTGATCGTAGGCACCCACCCAGAAACGGCCCTGGCGATCGCAATGGCATTCGTGGAGCTTGACCTGCGGCGGCAATGGCGATGGCACCCGCAGCGTCAGCCGCTCACTTGCCGGCGCGAAGTCGTAAAGCCCGTCGGCAAGAACCACGAGAAGCCCGCCTGAGGCCTTCGGAACGAAACCGCCGATTCGCTGAGGCATGGACCAACTCTTGTGAAGTCCGCTGCCGGGCTCCCAACGGTGGAGTTCAGGCGGATGCTCGCAGTTCACCCACCAGAGCGCCTGCTCGTCTTGAGACCAGATGGGCGTTTCACCGAGGTGGTTGTCGGCATCGTACGCCAGGTAAACTTCAGCCATTGAGCGATCCCGTTCTCTTGAATTTGGTCGCGGCCGCTTGGTCCAGCAGATCGGTTATGGCGGCAGCGGCGCGGGCGAGGCCTGCCCCGACACCCTCCGCCGCCAGCCGCGGCCCGATGATCTCGAGATCGTAGTAGCCAGAAAACCCGGCGCGCTCGATTGCCGATACGAGTTCGCCCAGCGGGACAGTTCCGTCACCGGGCACTGCTCGGCAGGGCAGCGCGCGGTCGCCTGCGACATAGTCGCTCATTTGTACTACGGCGATCCGGGCGGCGGCATCGGCGATCGCTGCCTCAATGTCGGAATCGAACCAGCAGGCGAACACGTCGAGGGTCACGTCGATGCCGGCAGCGGCTGCGAGCGCTGTGCAATCGGCCAGGCGGTGTGCGATCGAGGCATCCGCGTAAAGATGCGAGGTGGGCTCGATAGCCAGCCGGATGCCATAGCCTCGCGCCCGTTCAGCCGGCGGGGCGATAGCATCGACGAACCTAGCGACCGCGCTTGGCCACGACAGGCTGCCGCGGCCACCGGTCGTCATGGTGACCGACTGGGCGCCGATTTGGGCCGCGATCTCGAGAGTTCGGCCAAGGCTTGCGCGGCCAGTCTCGACGAGAGCCGGGTCGGCGAACGAGAAGGCACGGTGCGTTAGAGTGGCGACGGTCAGGCCCGCATCGCGCAGCGCGCGCGCGGCGATCGGAACGCCCATCTCTGCGACCTGGGAGACCTCGGGGCTGATTGCCGTCGCCCCCAGTCCCGCCACCGTATCGACCAGCCAAGAGAGCGGCGCATCGGCAAAGCACAGCGTGTTGATCGAAATCCGCGTATTCATCGCCTCACCCCAAGGGGCATCCTGCTGCATCGAGGTTGTCATGTCACAAGGGGGTCGACTGGAAGACCACCAGCCGCCACGCGCCTGCATTGGAACTCCAGACCGTTGTCACGCGGTTGTTCAGACGCTTGTCGGCACCCTCGACGCGAACGTCGGTAACCATTCGGCCGACGAGGACCGCAGCATCGTCGCCTAGCGCGATCACCCGCTCGTCCGACCATTCGATAGCGACATAGGTGATCCGGCCCGCGGACATCTTGGCGAGATAGGCGGGCTTGTCATCCACCGCGCCGGTCGCGTGGTGAAATTGCAGGCGCGGGTCGAGCAGCGTCTCGAGCGCGGCAATGTCGCCGACCAGCATTGCGGCGCAGCGCAGCTTTTCCGCGGCCAGGACAGCCGTATCGAAGGTGTGAGTCAATGTGCTCCTTTCCCTGCCTCTCCGTTCGAAGCGCGAATCCGAGGCCTATTTTCCTGTCTTTGCACCCGCAAGCTGCCGCTCTAGGAAAAGAAATGCAATGCGTGCATTGACTAAGATCCACGATTGGACGAGCCGCCTGCCGACGGCGTCCGAGACGCACTGACAGGAGAAGACATGTCTGGATTCAGCGGCAAGGTCGCGATCGTGACAGGTGGATCGAGGGGGATCGGTGCGGCCATCGCCGCGCGCCTCGCCGCGGAAGGGGCGATGGTCATGGTCGCTGATGTTCTCCCGCCCGCCGAGACAAGCCAAGGGGTGGGCTTCACCCAAACGGACCTCACGTCGTCGGAGCAAGTTCCGGCGCTGGTGAGCGCAACGGTCGCCAAATGGGGGCGCCTTGATATTTTGGTGAACAATGCAGGGCTGGGCGCTCTCGCAGAAACGCCCGAGATGGAAGAAGAGCTGTGGGACAAGGTTTTCGCCATCAACATCAAGGCGATCTTCCTCGCCTGCAAGTCAGCCATTCCGGCGATGCGCCCGCACGGCGGTGCGATCGTGAACGTCGCGTCGATCTCCGGTCTGGCGGGTGACTATGGGATGGGGGTCTACAACGCGAGCAAGGCGGCGGTGATCAACTACACCCGCTCGCTCGCGCTCGATTGCGCGCGTGACGGGATACGGGTCAATGCCCTGTGCCCCGGCCTGATCGAGACCGCGATGACGCAGCTCACTCTTGCCCGCCCCGAGGACCGCGCCGCCTGGCTTGGGCCGATCCCTCTTGGGCGCAGCGGCACGCCAGAGGAAATGGCGAACGTCGTCGCGTTCCTCGCGTCCGAC
>CAJCHR010000162.1 GCA_903970225.1 Actinobacteria bacterium 21-64-8
GAGGGTCTGCTGGCTTGAGGTTAAGCTAAGGCGCGCCACCTTCAGCCAGACAGAAGGCTTTCTGAACTATTAGCTAAGGTTTGGACGCGCCGGTCGCAATCGAGGCTGGAACGGTCAAGACCTGCTGCGCGACCGGTCCAATTTGATATGCAACATCTTCGTCAAGAAAGGCTTTGACGGGTGCGCCGTCCGGGATCGTTGCGCTAGTTCCTGTTGTGATAAATCCGGCAATCGGGATAAACGCGACTGCGGCAACGACGCCGCCAGTTCCCGTCACGCCTTTATCATCAAAGGTGCCCGTGAGCCTGATTTGCCTCTCCCCAAGGCGGGCTGATAAAACCCTTGCGCCGATATAGCCTGACTTGCCCCACATGCCTTTGTTGCGTATCTCGGTAACCTCACCGACTACCGGCGTTCCGGCAGGAATAATAATTACACCATTCTGCCTTATGTCTGCCGAGACCTCCATTTGAAATCGGTATCCGACGCGAAGTTTCTTCTTTTTGGTGGTTAACTCCTCCCTAAGCGTCAATGGAACTTCGGCCCCGGACCGCAAAATGCTCGGCGCAGTCGAGGGCAACATGACAGCAACAGGCGATGAGGGACCTGTGCTGATGGAACTGACAGGTGATGCCGTTGGCGGTAGGACGGTGTCAGCGATTGCAGCAGTCGAACTCAAAGCTGCGACTACAAGCATGCTGATCGAGAGTGCGGCGCAAAGCGCGGCCTTATGATTTCGCATTAATCCCCCCATTTAGAGCTGTGATGCCCTCACTCCCGCTAGCGCAGTCTGGCCAGGAGGCAATCATAATAAATAATTACGCATAATTGTGATCAGCGTGCTGGCTAATTCGTTGCATTATCTTTCTTTCGGTCACCGCCTTCTCCGGGCTCGATCACCGCAGATCCCCCGCACGGTTTGGCAGAAGAGGGGCGCACGAGAGGGTCTGTTAGGGAGGGGCCCGAGATCGGCGCTGCTTGATAACTGTTATCGGCGATGATATTTTGCTTCGCATGGCCAGCAGCGTTGATCTTGGAAGCCAGCTCGAAGCTTTGGTGACCGACCTCGTCAAGGCGGGGCGGTACAATTCGCGAAGTGAAATTCTGCGCGAGGGCGTGCGTCTGATCCATGAGCGCGAGACGCGGCTCGCGGCGCTCGATGCCGCGATCGGACGCGGTGTTGCCGACGCCGATGCCGGACGCGTCCATCCGCTTGGCGACGTCGTCTCGCGGCTCGATCGACGGTACGGCAAGGATACGTCAAACCGGCCGTGATCGTCGTCTTCACCGACCAAGCGGTGGCCGATCTCGAAGCGATCGGAGATTATCTAGCCCAGTTCGACTTGGCGCGCGCGCGCTCCTTCGTTTCGGAGCTTGTCGCCAAGGCGCATGGTCTGGCCGAGATGTCGCAGCGCTTCCCTTTGGTTTCGCGCTACGCTCACCTCGGCATCCGGCGGCGGGTCTATCGCAACTATCTGATCTTCTATCGCGCCGAGGAAGCGCGCGTCGTCGTCGTTCACGTTCTTCACGGCGCCCGCGATTACGAACCGCTCTTGTTTCGCGAGCCTTGAGCGCGTCACGCCTCTCCCTGCTCGGTCCACTCCGGCATGAACGCAGGTTCGCGGATCGACCAGCATCCCGCGACGGCCGCCGATTCGGGGATCGACTGCAGCAAAGCGCGGCGTCGTTTGGGGCGGATGCACGGGAGTGCCGCTGCGGCGCAGAAGGCAGGGAGCAGCCACGGGCGCGCTTTGGCGCCGAGCAGCCGCTCGTAAAGGAAGCGGAACGCCGCGAAGCCGGACAATCGCTCCTGCGAAAGGTCGAACGCGGCGATCGCGGCGAGCGTGCCGAGGAAATCCTCGGGCACCGCGATCGCCTCCGGCCCCGGGATCACGCGGCGCAGATCGTTCAGCGCCCCGTAGACGCGGTACTGCGTGCGGATCGATTGGGTTTCGCCGGCGTCGCGTGCCCACAGTTCGAACGCATCGTTGCAGCGGATACCGACGTCGAGGCTGCGGCGGATGTATCGCTGGTCCCGCGGGGCGAACGCCGCGAACTCGCGAAGTTCGCCGATCAGGATCGATGCGGTTCCGGTGCTGCTCATCGCCGATGCTCCGTGTCACGCGGAGCCGGGAGGCCCCGATGACCCGGAGTTCATCACAAGCGTGCTGCGATGGCGTTAACCACGGACCGCGGAGTTTGGGGACCCCGCCGGAAGCGTACCGTTAACCTATTCCGCCACCCCGAGCTGCCAGAGGATGAACGCGAACTCCTCCGCGGTTTCCTTCAGGCTCTCGAACCGGCCGCTCTTGCCGCCGTGCCCGGCGCCCATGTTGGTCTTGAGCAGCAGTTCGTTGTCGTCGGTCTTGAGTTCGCGCAGCTTGGCGACCCATTTGGCCGGCTCCCAATAGGTCACGCGCGGGTCGTTGAGGCCGGCGGTGACCAGCAGCGGCGGGTAAGCCTGGGCTTTGACCTGGTCGTACGGCGAGTAGCTGCGGATCAGCTCGAACGCGGCCTTGTCCTCGATCGGGTTGCCCCATTCGGGCCATTCGCCCGGGGTCAGCGGCAACGTGTCGTCAAGCATCGTGCTCAGCACGTCGACGAACGGCACGTCGGCCACCACCGCGCCGAACAGGCCGGGATCGGAGTTGACCACCGCGCCCATCAGCTCGCCGCCGGCCGAGCCGCCCGAGATGCTGATCTTGCCCTCAGCCGTGTGGCCCAGCGCGATCAGGCCTTTGGCGACATCGACGAAATCGTTGAAGGTGTTGGTTCGCCGCTCGAGCTTGCCCGCCTTGTACCAGGCGCGGCCGAGGTCATCGCCGCCGCGGATATGCGCGATCGCATAGGCGAAGCCGCGATCGACCAGGCTCAGGCGCCCGGTCGAGAAGCCCGGATCGATCGCGATGCCGTACGCGCCGTAGCCATAGAGGTGCAGCGGGCCGCCCCCCTCCCCGACAAGGCTCTTGCGGTCCTTGCGCGAAACCACGCTGACCGGAATCTTGGTCCCGTCGCGCGCCTCGATCTCGAGCCGCTCGGTCTGGTACAGATCGGCGTCGTAGCCCGACGGGATCTGCTGGACCTTGAGCGTCTCCAGCCGGCGATCGCCGATATGATAATCGTAGACCGTCGCGGGGCTGACCATCGATTCGTACGAGATGCGCAGCCGGTCGACGTCCCACTCGGGGTTGTCGCCAAGGCCCGCGGTGTAGCTCGCCTCGGGGAACGCGATCGGCTCGAATTCCTGCTCGACGTACCAATGCAGCTCGATCCGATCGAGCCCGCCGAGCCGGCCTTCGATGACGAAGAAGTCTTTGAACAGGTCGACGCCGGTCAGGTAGAATTCGTCCGAACCCTCGATCAGCGTGGTCCACTCGCCGGGGTTTTCGATCGGCGCGGTGGCGAGGCGGAAATTCTCGTGCGTGTCGTTGGTGTGGATGTAGAGCACGCCCTCGCGCTCATCGACATCGTACTCGACGCCCTTCTGGCGCGGCTTCACGAGGATCGGCGCGGCGAGCGGATCGTCGAGGGGGACCAGCCGGGTCTCGCCAGTCTCGTGGTCCGAGGTGGAGGTCACCAGCCACTTCTCGTTGGCGGAAATGCCCGAGCCGACGCGAAAGCCCTCGTCGTCCTCGTGATAGAGCTCGACGTCCTTGTCGTTCGGCTCGCCCAGCCAGTGCAGCCGCGCGTTGTCGGTGCGCCACTGCTCATTCGCGAGCGAGTAGACGAGCCCCTTGTCGCCCGCGACCCAGACCAGCGCCGACAATGTGCCTGGGATCTCGTCGGGCAGCAGTTCGCCGGTGGTCAGGTCCTTGATCCGCGCGGTGAAGCGCTCCGAGCCGTTGTCGTCGATCGCGTAGGCGAGCAGCGTGCCGCCCTTGCTGACCGAGATCGCGCCGAGCCGGAAGTAGTCCTTGCCCTCGGCCAGCGCGACCTCGTCGAGCATCAGCTCATTGGCGCTGCCGTCCTCGATGTCCTCGGGCGCGGCATCGACCGGGCGGCGCCACCACTTCTTGTACTCGGCGCCTTCCTCGTATTCGATCCAGTACAGCCAATCGCCGTCCTTCTGCGGCACCGAGGTGTCGGCTTCCTTGATCCGGCCGCGCATCTCCTTGAACAGCGTGTCGACCAGGCCCTTGCGGGGCGCCATCCGCGACTTGAACCAGGCGTTCTCCGCATTCAGGTGCTCCAGCACCGCCGTGTCCGTGACCTCGGGATAACCCGGATCGCGCAGCCACGCGTAATCGTCGGTGACGGTGATCCCGTGATGCGTGAAGCTGTGCGGCTTCTTTTCGGCGCGGGGAGGACCTGCGAGCGCCGATGTCGGCGATTGGGTGGAAGTTGCCATCGATGGCATCTATGTTCGGAACCACCCACCCGCAAGCCAAGGGGCGAGCGCCAATGCTGATGAACACCCATGAAGCCCGCCTCGACGCTTTGCGCAAGGAATTGGCCCGCCAAGACCTCGACGGCTTCGTCATCCCGATCTCCGACGAGCACATGAGCGAGTATGTCGGCGGCTACGCGCAGCGACTCGCGTGGCTGACCGGGTTCGGCGGATCGGCGGGAACCGTCGTGGTGCTCAAGGACGAGGCCGCGATCTTTGTCGACGGGCGCTATACGCTGCAG
>CAJCHR010000163.1 GCA_903970225.1 Actinobacteria bacterium 21-64-8
GGCGGTCCCCCTCCCCCGGAGGGGGAGGAATTATTCGAACAGCAGCGGCTTGATCGTGCGCACGCCTTCGAGTGCGCGCGCCTTTTCCAGCACGTCGTCCGAAATGCGCGTGTCGAGCGAGAGCAGCAGCACCGCCTCGCCGCCCGCAAACCTGCGCCCGAGGTGGAAGGTGCCGATATTGATGCTGTTCTCGCCCAGCAAGGTACCGATCCGGCCGATGAAGCCGGGCGTATCGTCGTTGACGATGTAGAGCATGTCGCCCTCCAGATCGGCCTCGATGCCGATGCCGAAGATCTCGACCAGCCGCTCCTTGTCGACACCGAACAATGTGCCCGCGACCGACCGGTCGCCCTGGCTGGTCTTGGCGGTGACACGCACCAGCGTGTGGTACACGCCCTCGCGGTCATGACGCACTTCGCGGATGTCCATGCCGCGCTCGCGCGCCAGGAACGGCGCGTTGACCATGTTCACGGTGTCCGAATAGCGGCGCATCAGGCCGGCGAGCACCGCGGCGGTGATCGGCTTGATGTTGAGCTCGGCGGCGGCGCCTTCGACTTCGATCGAGATCTGGTCGAGGTTGCCGCTGGCGAGCTGGCCCACGAGCGAGCCCAGCTTGCCGGCGAGCGACATGTACGGCTTGAGCTTGGGCGCTTCCTCGGCGGAGAGCGACGGCATGTTGAGCGCGTTGCTGACCCCGCCGTTGACGAGGTAGTCCGCCATCTGCTCGGCCACCTGCAGCGCGACGTTGACCTGTGCCTCGTTGGTCGAGGCGCCGAGGTGCGGCGTGCAGATGAAGTTCTTGGTGCCGAACAGCGGCGATTCGTTTGCCGGCTCGGTCGCGAACACATCCAGCGCCGCGCCGCCGACATGACCCGAATCGAGCAGTTCCTTGAGCGCCGCCTCGTCGACCAGCCCGCCGCGCGCGCAGTTGACGATGCGCACGCCCTTCTTGGTCTTGAGCAGGTTCGCGCGATTGAGGATGTTGCGCGTCTCGTTGGTCAGCGGCGTGTGCAGCGTGATGAAGTCCGCGCGCGCGAGCAATGTGTCGAGATCGACTTTCTCGATCCCGAGCTCGATCGCGCGTTCGGGCGTCAGGAATGGATCGTAAGCAATGACCTTCATCCTGAGACCCAGCGCACGGCTGGCGACGATCGTGCCGATGTTCCCCGCGCCGATCAGGCCGAGCGTCTTGCCGGTGACCTCGACGCCCATGAAGCCGTTCTTCGGCCACAGACCCGCCTGAGTTTGCGCGTTGGCCTCGGGAATCTCGCGGGCCAGCGCGAAGATCAGCGCGATCGCATGTTCGGCGGTGGTGATCGAGTTGCCGAACGGGGTGTTCATCACCACCACGCCCTGTGCGGAAGCGGCAGGGATATCGACGTTGTCGACGCCGATGCCGGCGCGGCCGATCACCTTGAGGTTGGTGGCCGCCGCAAGGATCTCCTTGGTGACCTTGGTGGAGCTGCGGATCGCGAGGCCTTCGTACTGGCCGATGATCGCGATCAGTTCCTCGGGGGTCTTGCCGGTGATTTCATCGACGTCGCAGCCCCGCTCACGGAAGATCGCGGCGGCATTGGGGTCCATCTTGTCGGAAATGAGGACTTTGGGTCGGATGCTCATGATGTTCGGTCCGGAAATGACTCTCGCCGCCTTACCCCACCTTCATCCTGAATGTGTTTCAGGATCCATGGTGCGCCCGGGTGAGGACATCGCGAGAGGAGAAATGGACCCTGAAACGAGTTCAGGGTGACGAGGTGTGTTGGGAGGGGGAGGGAGCGCTATGCGCCCTTGAGGCTTTCCCATGCCCAGTCGAGCCAGGGCCCGAGCGCCTCGATATCGGCGGTGTCGACCGTGGCGCCGCACCAGATGCGCAGGCCCGGCGGCGCATCGCGATATCCGGCGATGTCGTACGCCGCGCCTTCCTTCTCGAGGCTGCCGGCGAAGGCCTTGATGAAGTCCGCATCGGCGCCTTCGACGGTCAGGCACACGCTGGTCTTCGAGCGGATGCCCTTGTCCTCGGCGAGATGCCCCAGCCACGGCCGGTGCGCGACGATCTTGTCCAGCGCCTCGGCATTGGCATGGCTGCGCGCCTTCAAGGCGTCCGCGCCGCCGATCGACTTGGCCCATTCGAGCGCGAAGATCGCGTCCTCGACGGCGAGCATCGAGGGCGTGTTGATCGTCTCGCCCTTGAACACGCCTTCGGTCAGCTTGCCCTTGGAGACGAGCCGGAACACTTTGGGCAGCGGCCAGGCGGGGGTGTATTCCTCCAGGCGCTGCACCGCGCGCGGACCCAGGATCAGCACGCCGTGGCCGCCTTCGCCGCCGAGCACCTTCTGCCACGAGAACGTCGCGACATCGATCTTGTCCCAGGGCAAGTCGTACGCGAACACCGCGCTGGTCGCGTCGGCAAAGCTCAGGCCTTCGCGGTCGTCGGGGATCCACTCGCCGTCCGGCACGCGCACGCCGCTGGTGGTGCCGTTCCAGGTGAACAGCACGTCGTCCGACCAGTCGACCTTGTCGAGATCGGGGAGCTGGCCGTAATCGGCGCGGATCACGTTGGGTTCGAGCTTCAATTGCTTGACCGCGTCGGTCACCCAGCCTTCGCCGAAGCTTTCCCAGGCGAGCGTGGTCACGCCGCGCGCGCCGAGCATCGTCCACATCGCCATCTCGAACGCGCCGGTGTCGGAACCGGGGACGATGCCGATGCGGTGCGTGTCGGGGAGCTGGAGCAGCTCGCGCATCAGGTCGATGCAATACTGCAGGCGCGTCTTGCCGATCTTCGCGCGGTGCGAGCGCCCCAGTGAGGCGGTGGCCAGTTTGTCGGGGGAATATCCGGGCGGCTTGGCGCAGGGACCGGAAGAGAAGAACGGACGCGCAGGTTTGCGGGTCGGTTGAGTGGGCGTGCGCGCGAGCGCGCCCGCTTGGGGCATTGATTCAGTCATGTAGTCTCTCCTTGCAGAGAGCTCGCGCGGCGTTGGGACCGCGTGGCCCGGGGGCGCCTCTAGGCCCCCGCCGGGCGAAGTCAATCGCGATTGCGCCCGGCGGGGGACTTACGCCGGGGACAACCTGCCCAGCGCCGGGTCCGAGCGGCTCGGCTTGCCGGTCTCGACATGGCCCGCGAATCGCCGGCTCCAAGTCGATCCGGCCATGTCGACGGCGAAGTCGTACCAGTGGTCGCTGGCCGCAATCGGATAGGGCACCGTCCGGCTCGCGCCCGGCGCGAGCGCAACGATCCACGCGGTGTCGCCGTAAGCATTGGCGCGGATCGTCAGCGTCATGGCGCCCGCGGAGTGGTTGGCGGCGTGGATCACGATCGCGTCGCCGCCGGGCGCGTATTCGATCTGCACGAGCGGACTTTGGCCGTCGTGGTCGAAGGTACCGGTGAACCCGCGCAGGAAGCCGTTCGGGCCGTGGACCGACAGCGCGTAAGGACCGGTGGCAGGCAAGCCGTGCGGCCGGTCGCTCAGCGACTTGCCGGCCTCGACGCTGTACGTCCATGGCCCTGCCGCCTGATCGGGTGCGTAAGCGGCGAACACTGCGCCGGCTTTCCCCTCGTTGACGAACGTGAGCGACAGGCCGCTGACCCCGGGTGCCTCATGCACATGCAGGCGATAGGGCAGCGCGCGCGCCGGACGCTGGCCGGGCTCCTGCACGGGCAGGGCTCCCGCTGTCGGGACGACCGGCGCGGGAAGCTTCGATTCGGCGATCACCCGCGCCATCGCGTCTGCGGTGCCGGGCAGCTTGCCCAGCGCGGCCGCATCGGGATGGGCGAAATCGAACAGGCCGGTGAGGTCGCCCGTCACCATCCGGCGCCACGGCGTGATGTTGGGCTCCTTCACCCCGAACCGCTGTTCGAGGAAGCGGATCACCGAAGTGTGGTCGAACACTTCCGAGCTCACCCATCCGCCGCGCGACCACGGCGACACCGCGATCAGCGGGACGCGCACGCCCAGCCCGACCGCCTCGCCCTGGTAGCTTTCGCCGTGCGGGGCGACCGTGCTCAGCCCGCGCTCGGGGACCAGCGCCGGGATCGGGCCGGGCATGTGATCGAAGAAGCCGTCGTTCTCGTCATAGTTGAGGATCACCGCGGTCCTGGCCCAGACCTCCGGGTGGTCGGTCAGCGCGGTCAGCAGGCGATCCGTGAGCGATTCGCCGAGCGCAGGGGGGGCTTCCGGGTGTTCGGAGAATTTGGTCGGCGCGACGATGTACGAGACTTGCGGCAGCCTGCCGGCGGCGACGTCGCTGGCGAACGCATCGACCAGATGCTGCGCGCCGCTGGTGTCGGCGTTCGCGGCGGTCGATCCGGGCACGATGCCGCGCCCGCGCTCGTGCAGCACGTGATCCGGTGATAACCCACGGAAATTCTTGAAGAACGCGAGGCTGTTGTCGCCGAAGTTGTCGTATTCCTGGTAAAGCTTCCACGAGACGCCCGCCGCCTGCAGCCGCTCGGCATAGGTCGTCCAGCCGGCTCCGGCGAAGTCGGCTTTGTCCTTGGCGGGATCGGCGGTCCAGTTGCCGTCGTCGGCGTTGGAGATCGCCTGCAGCCCCGCGTCCCCGACGGCGAGGCCGCTGGTGCCGCTGAACAGGTACATGCGGTTGGGATTGGTCGGCCCGTGGATCGAGGCGTAGTAGCCGTCGGCGATCGTGAATGCGTCGGCCAGCGCGTGGTAATACGGGATGTCCTCGCGCCGGAAATGCCCCATCGTCAGCGGCGTCTTGTGCTTGATCCACACGTTGTAGCGCGCCCACTCGGCGCTATCGCCCTTCCAGCTGTGATCGAGGCTCTTGATCAGCTGGCCGCTGGTGACGGCGCTGTCCATGTGGAACGGCAGGATATCGGGCCCGCCGTCGAGACCCGGCTGATGGAACGTGCTCCTGCCGCCCGCGAGCATCACCGGGCGCGTATCGCCGTACCCGCGCACGCCGCGCAGTGTGCCGAAGTAGTGATCGAACGCGCGGTTCTCCTGCATCAGGATCACCACATGCTCGACGTCCATGATCGAGCCGGTCCGCCGGTTTGCGGGCAGCGCCAGCGCGCGGGTGATGCTGGCAGGGATGGTGCCGGCCGCGGTGGCGGCGGCGAGCGATTTCAGGACGTCGCGACGAATGGCCATACGCGGATCCTATCAGACTTTCGGGTCGCCCCGATTACAGATCGGGGTCTATAGATCACCGGCGGCGAGATCGAGCGCGCGGAACAGATGCTCGCCGAACGAGCGCCAGACCTCGAGGTGGAACGCCGCCTCGCCAGTGCGCCACAGCACGATCTCGATGCCCTCGTGCAATGTGCGCGTGGCCTTGCCGACGGGGAACGCGGGCAGCGCCAGATCGAGCGCGACGCCGCACTGGATCAGCGCCTGCGCCTTGGGCCCTTCGATCACCAGCGCGACGTTGCGGTGGCTCACGTCGGTCAGCGCGTGCAGGCCCGGGATGGCGGGCTCGGGCGCGGCCTCGGGGAGGATCAGCAGCCATTCGTCGGGCCCCAGGCCCAGCGCATGGCCGCCCGTGAACGGCGCGCTCGCGAGGATGCCGGGGAGGCCTTCGGGCCCGCGGGTGCGCACGCTGTAGCGCGCGGCGGGGGGCGCGGCGGTGATCGTGACGCCGTCATGCAGCGCGGCCGTGGTCGGCCAGGCATCAGCCATTGAGACGCGCCCCTTCGCGGTCGTAGAACAGCGTGTCGCACACCGTGACGCGGTGGACGGCCCCCGGCATCGGCACGAACAGCGTCTCGCCCATCCGCGCGCGGCCGCCCTCGACCACCGCCATCGCGATCGAGCGGCCCAGCGCGGCGCTGTGGTACGACGAGGTGACGTGGCCCAGCATCGGCACCGGGATCGGCGCGCCGGGATCGGCGACGATCTGCGCGCCTTCCTCGAGCACGAACTGCGGGTCTTCGGTCAGCAGGCCGACCAGCTGCTTGCGGGTTCGCACCAGCATGTCGGGCCGCATCAGCGAGCGCTTGCCCACGAAATCCCGCTTCTTCTTGCCGACCGCCCAGCCGAGCGCGGCGTCATCGGGCGTGACCGTGCCGTCGGTGTCCTGGCCGACGATGATGTAGCCCTTCTCGGCGCGCAGCACGTGCATCGTCTCGGTGCCGTACGCGGTGATGCCATGCGTCTGGCCCGCGGCCCAAAGCGTTTCCCAGACCATCTGGCCGTGGCCGCTCGGCACGTTGACCTCGAAGCCGAGCTCGCCGGTGAAGCTCACGCGGAACAATCGCATCGGCACGCCGCAGATCGTGCCTTGCGCGTAAGCCATGTGCGGCAGCGCTTCGGGCGACAGGTCGATCCCGTCCACGAACGGCGCGATCACGTCGCGCGCGCGCGGGCCCTGCAGCGCGATCACCGCATATTGCTCGGTGGTGGAGGTCAGCCAGACGTCTAGGTCGGGCCATTCGGTCTGGAGGTAATCCTCCATCATGCCCAGCACGCGCGCGGCGCCGCCGGTGGTGGTGGTGACGTGGAACCGGTCGTCGGCGAGCCGCGCCGCGACGCCGTCGTCACGGATGAAGCCGTCCTCGCCGAGCAGCAGGCCATAGCGGCACTTGCCCGGGGCGAGCGACTTCCACGGATTGGTGTACATGCGGTTGAGAAACTCGGCCGCGTCGGGCCCGACGACCTCGATCTTGCCGAGCGTCGAGGCGTCGAAGATGCCCACGCCCGACCGCACCGCGCGGCATTCGCGCGCGACCGCCGCGTCCATGTCCTCGGCGCCTTGCGGGAAATACCGCGCGCGGCGCCACTGCGCGACGTTCTCGAACACCGCGCCTTGTTCTTCGGCCCAGGCATCGATCACGGTCTTGCGCGTCGGCTGAAACAGCGCGTCCTTGGCGATGCCGGCGAGCGCGCCGAACGTCGTCGGCGTGTAGGGCGGCCGGAACGTGGTCAGCCCGACTTGCGGCGCGGTGTTGCCCAGCGCGCCCGCCGCGATCTGCAACCCGTTGAGGTTGCTGGTCTTGCCTTGGTCGGTCGCCATGCCGTTGGTGGTGTAGCGCTTTATGTGCTCGATCGAGCGGAAGCCTTCGCGCACCGCGAGCCGGATGTCGCGCGCGGTTACGTCGTTCTGCAGATCGACGAAGGCCTTGAAGGTGGTCGGATCGCGCGGGCTCCACAGCGCCTCGGTGTGGATACCATTGCCGTGATCGATCGCGCCGGAGCAGGCGCCCGCGCAGGTGACGTAGTCCATCTCGCCCTCGGGCACGAACGCGCCGAGCGCGGCGTCCCAGGCGAGCTTGCCCTTGCCGTGGCTCCACAGATGCACCGTCGGCGTCCAGCCGCCCGCCATCAGCAGCGCGTCGCAGGCGATCGTGCGCTCGGGCCTGCCGCCGATCGCGGCGACGCGGATGGCGGTCAGCCCCTTGCTGCCTTCGGTTCCGGTGACCGCGCATCCGGCGAGCAACTGGATACCGAGCGCCTTCGCCTGGTCCGCAAGTGCGGGATCGACGCTCTCGCGGATGTCGACGATCGCGGCGATGGCGACACCGGCCGCGGCCAGGTCGAAGATCGCCGGATAGCCGCTGTCGTGCGCCGCCAGCAGCGCCACGTTGCGCCCCACCGCCACGCCGTAGCGATTGAGGTAGGTCCGCGCCGCGCTCGCCAGCATCACGCCCGGCCGGTCGTTGTCCGCGAACACCAGCGGCCGTTCGATCGCGCCTGTCGCCAGCACGATCCGGCCAGCGCGGATGCGGTGCAGGCACTCGCGCGGACCGTGAGCCTCGGCTGGGGCAAGATGATCGGTCAGGCGTTCGGCCGCGCCGACGAAGCCGTCATGGTAAAGCCCGATCGCGGTGGTGCGCGGCAGGATCACCGCGCCCGCTGCGCGCAGCTGGGCCAGTGCGTCGGCGAGCCAGTCCCAGCGCGCCGGATCGGCCAGCAGCTTGCCGCCGAGTTCGGCCTGCTCGTCGAGGATCATCACGCGCTCGCCGCCGGCCGAAGCCGCCAGCGCCGCCTCGATCCCCGCGCGGCCGCCGCCGACCACCAGCAGGTCGACGAACGCGTACGTCGCATCGTAGCGGTCCGGATCGACCGCCTCGGGCGGCTTGCCGAGACCGGCCATGCGCCGGATCGCCGGCTCGTAGACTTTCTCCCACGCGCCCCGCGGCCACATGAAGGTCTTGTTGTAGAACCCGGCCGGAAACAGCGGCGAGAGCAGGTTGTTCGCCGCGCCCAGATCGAAGCCGAGCGAGGGCCAGCGGTTCTGCGTCTCCGCCATGAGGCCATCGTGCAGTTCGATGCCCGTGGCGCGCACGTTGGGCGTCACCCGGCCGGGCCCGCGATCCACGCTCATCAGCGCGTTCGGCTCTTCCACCCCGGCGCCGAGCAGCCCGCGCGGGCGGTGGTACTTGAACGATCGGCCGACCAGGCCGACGCCGCTGGCGAGCAGTGCCGAGGCGAGCGTGTCGCCGGCAAGGCCGCTCATCGGCGCGTGGTCGAACGTGAAGGGCACGGGCCGCGCCGCATCGACGCGGCCGCGTCCGGCAATACGGTACCCGCTCATGACATGTTTTCGCTTTGCCCGGTCCACGCAGCGGCTTCGCCAGGACGCGCCTCGCCGGCCTTGTACGTGCGCTCGAACGTGTCGGTCACGGTGTCGCGGACCGCGTTGAAGAAGCGGCCGCAGCCGTGGATGTGGCGCCAGCGCTCGAAGTGCCGCCCGCGCGCGTTGGTGCGCTGGAACAGGTAGCTCTCCCAGTCCGGGTCGCTCATCGCGCTCGGATCCGCGGGCCGCGCGATATGCGCCTCGCCCGCGTAGCCGAACTCGATCTCGGGGCGGCGTTCGTCGCAGTAGGGGCAGTGGATCAGGAGCATAGGGACAACCCGGCAAAACAAGAACGCCAAGAGCCACACCGACGCCAACCTCCCACGTCATGCTGAACTTGTTTCAGCATCCATCGCGCCTCCAGGTGAGGTTCGCGCGAGAGGAGGAATGGACCCTGAAACGAGTTCAGGGTGACGAGTTTTGTGGGGAGAGTGCGGAGCATTCCCATCAGTGCGCCACCGCCGCAGCCGCGGCCTCGTCGATCAGCCGGCCATTGCGGAAGCGATCGAGGTTGAACGGTGCGTTGATCGGGTGCGGTTCGTCCTTGGCGATGGTCCACGCCAGCAGGTCCGCCGCGCCCGGTGTCGCCTTGAAGCCGCCGGTGCCCCAGCCGCAATTCACATAAAGACCTTTGACCGGCGTCTTGCCCAGGATCGGCGAACGGTCGGGCGTCACGTCGACTATGCCGCCCCAGTTGCGCAGCATCTTCATGCGCCGCACCACCGGGAAGATCTCGCAGATCGCCGCCAGCGTATGCTCGACGATGTGGAGCGCGCCGCGCTGCGAGTAGCTCACGTAGGCATCGGTGCCCGCGCCGATCACCAGCTCGCCCTTGTCGGACTGGCTCATGTAGGCGTGGACCGTGTTCGACATGACCACGCACGGGAAGAACGGCTTGACCGGCTCCGACACCAGCGCCTGCAGCGGGAAGCTCTCGAGCGGGAAGCGCAGCCCCGCCATCTCCATCACCACCGACGAGTTGCCCGCGGCCGACACGCCGATCTTCTTGGTCGCGATGAACCCGCGCTCGGTCTCGACGCCGGTCACCGCTCCGTCAGGCCCTCGCCGGATGCCGGTGACCGCGCAGTTCTGGATGATGTCGACGCCCAGCGCCGCAGCCGCGCGCGCGTAGCCCCAGGCCACGCTATCATGGCGCGCGGTGCCGCCGCGCCGCTGCAGCGCGGCGCCGAGCACCGGGTGGCGTGCGTTGGGGTCGATCGACAGCGGCGGGCAGTATTCCTGCGCCTCTTTCGCGCTCAGCCACTCGTTGTCGACGCCGTTCAGGCGGTTCGA
>CAJCHR010000164.1 GCA_903970225.1 Actinobacteria bacterium 21-64-8
CTGCACGACCGAGAACATCGACTTCACCGCGCTCGCTACCGATTTCGAAAAGGCAGGCGTCGCGCTGCTTGGGGTGAGCAAAGACCCGCCAGCGAAGCACGCGAAGTTCATGGTCAAGCATGGCCTCGTCGCCCCGCTCGCCAGCGACGCGCTCGAGGGCGGGCTGTCCGACGCGCTCGGCATCTGGACCGAGAAGCAGAATTACGGGCGCAGCTACATGGGCATGGTGCGCACGACGTATCTGGTCGGCGCCGACGGCAAGATCGCGCGGGTGTGGAACAAGGTGAAGGTCAAAGGCCACGCTGCTGACGTGCTCGCGGCGGCCAAGGCGCTTTGATTTCGCGCGGATTCCTTCGCGTTTCTGCGCCTCTCTGCGAATCCAATCCGTCTCAGACCGTCGCGCAAGCGATCCGGGACGTCCTGCTCATCGCCGACCCATACGTCAGGGCGATGGCCACTCGCGCGCTGCGCCGCGATTGGCGCGCGGGGCGACTGGCATTCGCCTTCGACACGGCGATGCCCGATCAGCCAGCGCGCGCCGAGCGGCCTGAGTTATTGCCTCCGAGTAAGATGCCCAAGCGCGGCAAGGGCCAGTCGCTCAAAGGCCGTATCGCGCTGTTCCACGCGCTGGCGCATATCGAATTTGTCGCGATCGCCCTCGCGCTCGACATGGCCGGCCGGTTCGGCGCCGAGATGAGCCCCGCATTCGTCGGCGACTTCCTCGACACCGCCGCTGACGAAGCGATGCACTTCGTGCTGCTCGATCGTCGACTGCGGTCGCTCGGCAGCTTCTACGGCGATCTGCCGGCGCATGGCGGCCTGTGGGACAGTGCGATCGCAACGCGCCACGATGTTGCGGCGCGGCTGGCCATCGTGCCGATGGTTCTCGAGGCGCGCGCGCTCGATGTCACGCCCGCCATGATCGGGCGACTGCGCGAAGCGGGCGATGAGCGAAGCGCCGGAGTGCTGCAGCGCATCTTCGACGATGAGATTCGCCATGTCCGGCTAGGTGCGGATCACTTCCTCACCGTCGCCGAAGCGCGCGGCGCGAATCCTGGCGCACTGTGGAAGACATTGGTGAATTTGCATTTCAGCCGGCAGCTCACCGGCCCGTTCAACGACTCAGCGCGCCGTGCAGCCGGTCTATCGCCTCTATTCGACGCCGAGCTTGTTTAGTTAACACGAAGCCGTTTACCTCCAACGCAACGAGAAGGCGGGGGGTTTCCGACCATCTCAAAAAAAAGCGGGTGGGCCGCGATACACGCGGTTCACTGAGGCAAGTGCTGTGTCTGATGGCCGGAAAACCGGCTCGCAGGCGCTCAAGAAGGGTTCGGAACGCGTGATCGTTACCAGTCTCGTTGCCAAAGCCAGGACGACAATCGGCGTATTCGCCGGAGCCTGTGCCATCCTCGTAGTGTCCCCGGCTTATGCCAACAGCAGCGCTGCTGCCGACATTTCAGCCCCGCTTCGTGCCGCGCAGGCCGAGAAAACCACCAGCACCGGCGACGTCGAGTTCCGCAAGCTGTTCAACAACTGGCAGTCGCTTGAAAAGCCGGCCGCCCCGGCGCTCGCCGCGGTCGGCGACGCCGCACAAGCCGGCGCGCAGAGCGGTCGCCGCAACCTCGTTTACACCGCGCGGCCTTCGGGTTCGCTGCCGTTCGGGTCGAGCCCGTTTGCCTCTGCCACGATCAGTGCGCTGAAGCCGGCCATCCCGTCGCGCGCGCCACTGACGGGGCTGCGCCTCACCAGCGAGTTCGGCATGCGGTGGCATCCCATCACGGGCCGCCTGCGTCCGCATGAAGGCGTGGACCTGGGCGCTCCGGTCGGAACGCCGGTGCTCGCGACCGCGGACGGCATGGTCGAGAAGGCGGAATGGTTCGGCGGTTACGGCCTGTGCGTCCAGATCGCGCACGGCGGCAATCTCGAGACCCGCTATGGCCACATGTCGCGGCTCAACGTCGCTGACGGTCAGATGGTCCACAAGGGTGACATCGTCGGATTCGTCGGCATGACCGGCCGCACGACAGGTCCGCACCTCCATTACGAAGTTCGCGTGAACGGCGCAGCGGTCAATCCGCTTCCCTACATGCAGGGTGACGCAGGACAGACTTCTGCGCCCACGGTGATCGCGGCCAACATCGCTCGAGCCGACGTCGACGAATAAGCGCGTTCGACGAGCGGACGGGTAAGGCCGGAAATCACCAGCCCTCGGGTCGTATAGCTATTGAACGCGTTTATCGCGGCCGCCGGGACTGTGCCCCTATCCCGGCGGCCGCGTTCTTTTCTCAGCGGCTTGCGATCACTTGAAGTTGCCGGCGAAGGCCACTTCGGAAACCGGCTTGCGCGTGCTTGGCACTTCGCGCTCGCGCAGGCCTTCGGGCAGGCGCTCCGGCACGTCCTTCTTGCCGATCGCCACCGCGGCTTCGATCCGGAAGCGATCGGGCACCTGCAGCTCGGTGCGGGCAGCATCGAAATCGAGCCCGACCATGCCGTGCGCGTGATAGCCCAGCGCGGTCGCCTGCAGCGCCATGTTGGCCCAGGCCGCGCCGGCGTCGAAGCTGTGCGCATGCGCGGGCTTCGCGTTTTCGCCTTCGCCCATCTGGGTGTCCGAGACGATGTAGATCAGGACAGAGGCATCCTTGACCCAGCTCGCGTTGAACGGGATCAGGATTGACAGGAAGCGGTCCCAGTTCGCATCGCCGCGCTTGGCGTAAAGGAACCGCCAAGGCTGGTAGTTATAAGCCGAGGCAGCAAGGCCTGCGGCCTCGAAGATCACGGCGAGGTCTTCGTCGGGAATCGCGCTCTCGTCGAACGAGCGCGGTGACCAGCGATCAACCAGCAATTGCTCGACCCGCGGATTCGCGGTGCGAACGGGGGCGGCGGTAGCGGTATCGGTCATGAGATGCTCCTTTGACGTGGGTTACAATTCGGCTGCGTCGACGAGGACCAGTTCGCTGTCCTCGAGCGCGATGACTTCGATGCTGTCGACGCCGGTGATCGCGGCGCCATCGCGGGCATTGACCTCGGTGTCGCCGATGCGGACTTTGCCGGTGGCGGGTACGAGATAGGCATAGCGGTTGGCGGTGAGATCGTAACGCACGGTCTCACCCGCTCTTACCGTCGCGCCGAGGACGCGCGCGTCGGCGTTGATCTGCAGCGCGTCGTCGTCGCCAGGCTTGCCCGAGGCGAGTGTGACGAACTTGCCGTCCCGATCCCCCTTGGGAAAGGGGCGTGCGCCCCAGCTTGGCGTCTCGCCGAGACGGTCGGGCAGAATCCAGATCTGGAACAGCGTGGTCGGCTCGTCCTCGAGGTTGTACTCCGAGTGGCGCACGCCCGTGCCCGCGCTCATCACCTGAACGTCGCCGGCCTCGGTGCGGCCCTCGTTGCCCAGGCTGTCACGGTGCGTGATCGCCCCTTTGCGGACGTATGTGATGATTTCCATGTCGTTATGCGGGTGCGCGGGGAAGCCGCTTTTGGGCGCGATCGTATCGTCGTTCCAGACGCGCACGCGGCCCCAGGTGTTGCGCTCTGGATTCTGATACTCGGCGAACGAGAAGTGGTGATGGGCGTCGAGCCAGCCATGATTGGCGGCGCCGAGGCTGTTGAAGGGTCTGACCTCGATCATCGTATGTCTCCGGGGATCGCCGGCACTTGCGGCCGAGGGCGATCGGTTGACCGGGATGTAGGCTTCGGATCCGTCCAACAAAATTGAGATAAAATCATCCATCATGTTCGAGAAACCGGAATAGAATGCCGCCATGGAAGTGGGCCAACCGAGTCTCGATCAACTGCGCGTATTCCTCGCCGTGGCCGAAGAAGGAAGCTTCAACCGCGCGGCGAAGCGCCTCGGCCGTGCGATCTCGGTGGTCAGCTACGCGGTCACCAATCTTGAGAGTCAGCTCGGGCTCTCGCTGTTCGCGCGCGAGGGTTCGCGCAGCCCGGTGCTGACCGAGGCGGGGCGGGCCTTGCTCGGCGAGGCGCGGATGGTTGCCGGCGATGTCGATGCGCTGCTGGCGCGGGCGCGTAGCCTTCATGCCGGACTTGAGCCAGAGCTGTCTCTGACGGTCGATGTGATGATCCCCGGCGAAGTGCTCGCCGCGGTGCTGCGTGGCTTCCAGGCGACGTTCCCGAGCGTCGCGCTGCGCCTCGCGGTCGATGCGCTGGGGGCAGTCGCGGCGCGAGTGCTCGACGGCTCTGCCGATATCGGCATCGGCGGTCCGGTGATCGCCGAGCATGTAGGGCTCGAACGCCAGGCGATCGGTGCGGTCGAACTGGTGCCGGTCGCCGCGCCCGATCATCCGCTCGCGCTGATGGCATCGGTTCCACCCGGCGAGGCGCGGCGCCACCTGCAACTGGTGCTGTCCGATCGTTCGGTGCTGACCGAGGGGCGTGAGTTCTCCGTGCTGGCGAGCCGCAACTGGCGGCTGGCGGACCTTGGCGCGAAGCATGTGTTGCTGCGCGAGGGACTGGGCTGGGGCAACATGCCGCTGCCGATGATTGCGGACGATCTTGCCGTGGGGATGCTGGTGCGGCTGGTCCTGCCCGAGAATCCGCAGACTTCGTATCCGCTTAGCGCGTTGTGGCGGCGCGACATCCGACCGGGCCCGGCAGCACAGTGGGCGATTGCGGAATTCGAGGCGAAGCTAAGAGCCTGTCCCGGCACAGCTGCGGAAATATAGAGGGGGTTTCCGACCAGGGGCAGTGGTGCGAAAACCCCCTCCGGCCCTTGCGGGCCATCAACGCCGTTCCCTGGGGGGGTAGGGAGGGCGAAGTTGAAGACTCAATCGGCGGCGATCGGCCCTGACGGAGCGCCGGGGCGACGCGCGAACCAGACGATAACGATCATCGCCAGGCTGATCCCGGCGCTGATCAGCGAGATATCGTCGAACGCGATCACGTAAGACTGGCCGATCAGCTGCCGCGTGATCCCTGCGATCGTCTGCTGGGCCGACATTCCTGCCCCCTGCATCGTATTGAGCGTCTGCGTCAGCGGACCTGACGTGGCGGTCGCGACCGAAGACAGGTTGGTCTGGTGCAGCGTCTCACGCCGGTCCCAGACGGTGGTGATCAGCGAGGCGAAGAACGAACCGGTGGTGATGCGTACGAAATTCGAGATGCCCGTCGCGGACGGGGTCTTTTCGGGCGGGACGCCATCGAGTGAGATCGCGATGATCGAAAGCAGGAACATGCTCATCGCCACGCCCTGCACCAGGATCGGCAGGACCAGCGCGCGGATATCCACGTCGGACGTGAAGTGGGCCCGCATCCAGTATGAGGTGGTGAAGGCGAGGAACGACAGCGTCGCGAAGATCCGCGCGTCCACTTTGCCTGAGAGTCGGGAGATTATCGGCGTCAGGATCACCGCAACGACCCCGCTTGGCGCGGCGACGAGTCCTGCATACGTCGCGGTGTAGCCGAGCTGGGTCTGCAGCCATAACGGGAACAGTACGAGGTTGCCAAACAATGTTCCGAACCCGAGCCCGATCGCCAGCGTGCCGAGCGCGAAGTTCTTGTTCCTAAACAAGCTCAGATCGACGATCGGCCGCTCTTCGGTAGCCTCCCAGATGATCCACGCTACGAACGCAATTGCCGCTGTGATCGCCATCGCCGTGATGAACGACGAATTGAACCAGTCCGCGTTCTTGCCGAGATCGAGCATGATCTGCAGCGAGCCGACCCAGACCATCAGCAGCATCAGGCCGACGAAGTCGATCGAAATTCGCATGCCCGGCGCATCGCGTTGCAGCAGCATGCGCCAGGTGATCAGCACGACAAAGATGCCAACGGGCACGTTGACCAGGAAGATCCAGCCCCAATGATAATTGTCTGAAATATAGCCGCCCAGAATCGGACCGGCCACCGGGCCGACCAGCGTGGTCATCGACCAGATACCGAGCGCGGCGGTACGCTTCTCGGGCGGGAATACCGCGATCAGCAACGCCTGACTGCCCGGGATCATCGGCCCGGAGCAAGCGCCCTGCAGCAGGCGGAAGACGATCAGCGACGGCAGGCTCCACGCGATCCCGCATAGCAGCGAGGTGATCGTGAACAGTGCGACCGAAACCATGAACGTCTTCACCACGCCGAACCGGCGCATCAACCAGCCGGTCAGCGGCACGGTTACGCCGTTGGCGCAAGCGAACGCAGTGATCACCCAGGTCGAGCTATCCTGGCTTACGCCAAGGTTGCCCGCGATGGTGTTGAGTGAGACGTTGGCGATCGTGCTGTCGAGCACCTGCATGAACGTGCCCAGCGCAAGCGCCGCCGCGACGACGCCAAGCGCGAGGCCGGTCAGCGGAGCGTGATCGGCGACGCCTTTGGGGGCCGATGCTGCGCCTGCCGGAGCCGGGCCGGTCGCAGCCTTGCTGCTCACTTCAAGCCGCCGCGGTTCTCAGCGATGATCCGGGCGATGATCGCATCGGTCTGCGGATCGATCGTGCCGGTGCCCCGACGAGCCGAGGCCGAGGTCGCGGCGCGGCCGACGGGCGTGCCCGAGTGATCGGCGGTATTGACAGTGACCTTGACCGACAGGCCGATCTGCAGCGGGGTGCGCGCAAGCTCTCGCGGGTCGAGCGCGATGCGCACGGGCAGGCGCTGGGTGATCTTGATCCAGTTACCGGTCGCGTTCTGCGCCGGGAGGATCGCGAACGCACTGCCGCTGCCCGCGTTGAGCCCGAGCACGTGGCCGTGGAACACCACGTCACCGCCATAGATGTCGCTCTTGATCGTCACCGGCTGGCCGACGCGCAGGTCGGCAAGCTGGGTCTCGCGGAAGTTCGCGTCGATCCATACGCCCTCAAGCGGCACGACCGCCATCAGCGGCGTGCCCGGTGCGACCTGCTGGCCGATCTGGACACTGCGCTGCGCGACCACGCCGCCGAGCGGGGCGATCAGTTTCATGTGCGACTTGACCAGCGCGGCGCGCTTCACCGCCGCGATCGCGGCGAGCACGTCGGGATTGTTCTCGAGACTGGCGCCCGAGACCGAGGCGGCAGCGGCCGAACGCTGGCTCTGCGCGAGCGCCAGCTGAGCGCCGGCGGTCTGCACCGCGTCGGCGGCGTGCGCGACTTCCTCGCCCGAAACCGCGCCTTCGCGCGATGCTTCGCGGCGGCGCGCAAGATCGCTGCGCGCCTTGGAGAGTTCGGCCTGCGCGGCGGCGATCTGTGCGCCAGCGACGTCGACTTTGGAGAAGTTCGACCGCACCATCCGTACCGCCTGCGCAAGCTGCGCCTCGGCGGAAGCGAGCGCGGCATCTGCGTCCAGCGGATCGAATTCGATCAACGGCTGGCCGGCTTTCACGCGCTCGGTGTTGTCTGCGTAAATCGCGGTAACCGTCGCCCGCTCACGCGAGGTGATCGAGACCACATCGCCCGAGACGTAGGCGTCATCGGTCACCTCGGTCGCGCCCGCGAAGAACAGCGCGTAAATCCCATAAGCCAGTGCCGCGATGAGAATGATTGCGCCCAGAATCAGGAACCACCGCCTGCGCGTGCTCCTGGTCTTGGCGACCCTTGCCGCTTCGGCGTCCTGCTGCGGATCGCTCGCCGCGTAAGCTTTCGCGGCGTCCTCG
>CAJCHR010000165.1 GCA_903970225.1 Actinobacteria bacterium 21-64-8
CTATGTCGGCGGCGGGCTCAAGCGTGCCAAGCTGCCCGACGATTACCGCGAGGTCGTCTACGAGACGTTCAACATCCAGCCGAGCCGCAACTATCAGAACTATTCGATGCAGGAATTGCACTCGGGAATGCCGCGCTGCCAGAAGGGCGGGCGCTATCACTTGCCGCCGTGGCTGGTGCCGCTGATCCTCGACAAGCCGGGCGACACCCTGCTGCCGATCGATAAGGGCGAGTACGAGGGCCGCGCGGCGTTCTTCGATCTCTCGATCGATGGGCGCTGGGGCGGGGTGATCTCCGGAGACAAGGTATCGATCGACTTCAGCCCATGCGCATGCGGCGCACGCGGCCCGTCGATCCGTGATGATGTGACGCGCTACGCGGACCTCGAAGGCGATGACAAGATCGGCTGCGCGGGAACCGTGGACGCATATGTGAGGGGAGTGGCATGACCGATCTGACCGAACTCAAGCCCGCTGACGCTGCCGAAGCTGTCGATTCCGCGCCGTTTTTCATCCGTGGCAAAGTGGTGGAGGGGCATGACGCCACCCACCGCTCGCGCGACTTGGGCGTGACTTTCGCGACGCCGAAGCTCGAACTCGATGCGCTGGTGCATCCGCGCACAGAGTTGCCGCCGCTGCTCAACGTCAAGACCAGCGAGATCATCGATTTCCTGGTCGAGGCCGGGCAGAGCATGGAGGATCCGAACAATCCCCATGTCCAGGCGTGCATCGATCGCATGGCCAAGGTCAGCCTCGCGCCGCGCGCGGTGATCGAGCACCAGATGCTCCACGCAACCGATTATCTGAACAAGCAGACATTGAACGAAGTTCTCGAACAGAACTTCCCCAACCCCAAGGCGCTCGACGAGTGGGTGCCGCACACCGATTACCAGGGCCGCCGCAGCTTCATCCGCGCTTATGCGCCGCGGCTGATTCACGTGCTGCCGGGCAATTCGCCGGGCATGGGCGTGCGCTCGATCGCGCAGTCGGCGCTGGTCAAGTCGGTCAGCCTGTTCAAAATGCCCTCGGCCGATCCGTTCTCTACGGTCGCGTTCCTGCGCACGATGGCTGATATCGATCCCGATCACGCCGTGGTCCGCTCGATGTCCGCTGTCTATTGGCGCGGCGGCGAGGAAAGCGTCGAGCGCGTGCTCTATCGCCCGCAGTACTTCGACAAGCTCGTCGCCTGGGGTGGCGGCGATGCGATCTCCAACGTGATGAAGTACATCGGGCCCGGTTTCCAGCTGGTCTCGTTCGATCCCAAGACCTCGATCTCGATGGTCGGCAGGGAAGCGTTCGAGAGCGAGGATACGCTGGCGCAGGCCGCCGAGCTCAACGCGCGCGACGTCTCGATCCTGGGGCAAGAGGCCTGCGTCTGCAGCCGCTTCACCTTCCTCGAAGCGAATGCCGAAGACGGTGACCGCTATGCGAAAGTGCTGGCCGATCGCTTGCGGATCGACCGCACGGGTGAGGGCACCCCGCGTCCGCTCGACATGGAGCTTAAGGAGCAGATCGACATGCTCCGGATGCTCGACGAGGATTACGGCGTGTTCGGCAAGTCCGACGGACGCGGCGTGGCGATCCGGTCCGACGAGCCGGTCGATTTCCACCCACTGCGCAAGACATCGAACGTGGTCTGTGTCCCTGACCTTCAGCAGGCGATGAAGTACGTCAACGTCGCGACACAGACCGTGGGCGTCTACCCGTTCCACCGCATGCCCGCGCTGCGCGACCACCTCGCGAGCGGCGGCGCCCAGCGCGTGGTACGCCTCGGCGAGGCGGGGCCAAGCACGATCGGCAACCCGCATGACGCAATGTATCCGTTGCATCGCTTTGTGCACTGGATGGCGAACGAGGACGGTTGCGAGGGAGAATAGGTAAGGTCAGGCGGACGGGGCTGACCGGCTCCGTCCGCCCCTGGCGGCTCAAGCCGATTTTTCGAACCATTCGGCCGCGGGATGGAATAAATCCCGGACGCGTGCGGTCTATTGCCGGACGCGGCGGAGAGACCGAATGCACGAGAATGGCAGAGCACGAGAGTTTGTCCGCAAGATCACGGCCTTGAGGCGTCTGGCCCCATGGGCCGCGCTTGTCCCCAGCGGGTTCGCAGCGACGCTGGCTGCCGCGCAGGTCCCGACCACTGCCGATGCGACGAAAATCGACGTGACGCTCTCAAGCTTCCGCTTCGATCCCGACGAGATCGTGCTCGTCCACGGGCACAGGTATGTTCTTCACTTCGTCAACGCCTCGAGCGGTGGGCACGATTTTGTCGCCAAGGACTTCTTTTCCGCCGCCACGATAGCGCCCGATGAGCGGCAAAAGGTCGGGAAAGGCGAAGTCGAACTCAAGGGTAACGCACAGGCCGACGTAGTGGTGACGGCGCCTGCTCCCGGAACCTACGAGTTCCACTGCAGCCATTTCATGCACGAAAGCTTCGGAATGAAGGGGCGCATCGTGGTCCAGTGATGCGCGAGTCGCACCAGTTGAGCGCGATCGGTGGCGCGCATTGCGGTTTCCCAGCGCCCAACTTGCGTGCCTGATACGCAGCGCCTAAAGGCGCGCGATGTATTCAGGCCCGCCTTGCTCTCTCGGCGCGCCCTATCTGGAGAGTATCGCCATGGCCTCGGCCCCGCAGTCACTGCCACTGTTCTACAAGGATCTCGTGCCGCTCAACCGCAACGATCATGCGGGCTGGCACTCGCGGCAGACCGACCGTGCGCCTTGGCTGGTGAATCAGCACGCGGTGCCGCTGACCGTCGAGGAGTTTCCGATGGCGCAGCGCAACTTTCCGATCATCTTCTCGCAAGGCGCCGAGGCGGTGCCGCTCGCGTTGTTCGGTCTCAACGAAGGCGTCAACGTGTTCGTCGAGGCAGACGGCAAGCTCGATACCCCGGTCTACATCCCGGCTTATGCGCGTCGCTATCCGTTTCTGCTCGCGCGGCTCCAGCCCGAAGCCGAGGAGCTCTCGCTCTGCTTCGATCCCACCAGCGATCTCGTCGGCCAGTTCGACGAGGGCGCGGCGCTGTTCGAAGGTGATGAGCCTTCGGAAGCGACCAAGGGCATGCTGCAGTTTTGCGAGCAGTTCGAAGTGGCCGGCCAGAAAACCGCCGGGTTCGTCGCCGAGCTCAACAAGCACGGCCTGCTGATCGACGGCGAAGTCAGCGTGCAGCCCGAGGGTGCATCGCAGCCTTTCGTCTATCGCGGCTTCCGCATGGTCGATGAGAACAAGCTGCGCGAAATGCGCGGCGACGTGCTGCGCGCCTGGACTCAGAACGGCCTGTTGCCGCTGATCCACGCGCATCTGTTTTCGCTCGAACTGGTTCGCGATATCTTCGCCCGCCAGATGCAGAAGGGCCTGCTTCCCGCGCCCGATATTCGCATCCCCGAGTTCCAGCAAACCAACTGATCGAGCGGCGTGGATTTTGGGCGGGAGCCGCACCGAAAGCTGCGGAAGGCCCGCCCGAACCGCGCCAAAGAATTCCTTTTCGCACAGGCGAGACGGATTCTATTGCATCGCCGCGCGGTCCGACTTATCTTGCTTGGGTCGCGTTGGTGCTACCCTCATGGCCCGGCGTGATTGGTGCACTTTGTGCACCTCCTCCCTGAACCTTGGCCACCTCGCGCATCGCGCGAGGTGGTTTCTTTATTCAGCGGCTTCGGCCCAGCCGTTGTCGTAGGACGCACCGCGCCCAAGCGCCGCCGTCGCTTCAGCCAATTGCGCGACGAAGCGCGCGAGCAACCCCGCCAGCGAATCGAACCCTGCACCCGGTGCGTCCAGCTTCGCATCGAGGTAGCTCGCGCGGTCGATCTCGATCTGCAGCGCATGGATGCCGCTCTTCGGCGCGCCGTGCCGTTGGAGCACATAGCCGCCTGCATAGGGCCGGTTGTGAGCAATGCGCCGCGTTTCGCTGGCAAAGCAGGCGAAGCTCGCCGCAATCAGTCGGCCATCGCAGCTCGTCCCGAAGCGATCGCCCAATACGAACTCCGCGCCCGCAGTGCCGTGATGATGCGGCAATGACGGCATCGAGTGAAAATCGATCAGCAGCGCCGCACCCCAACGCTTGCGCAGCCGTTCGAGCGCGGCGGAAAGGCAGCGATGGTATGGTGCATGTATCGCCTCGATCCGCGCGGTCAGTTCGGCTCGCTCGTGCCGGCCACTCCACAGTTCGCCGAAGCCCGGCAGGCGCCGGGGAATCAGGCCGAGCCCATTGCGCGCCCGGTGCATGCCCGAGCGCGGCATCGCGGGGGCAGCGGCGCCGGGCTCGCGTGCGAACATCTCCCAGTCGACATCGTCGGGCGCGCGGTTGAGATCGATCATCGCGCGCGGGGCATCGGCGATCAGCACCCCCGCACCGGTCGCTGCCGCGACGGCGCGAGCCAGCGAATCGGCGTGGCGATCCTCCAGTCGCAGGACCGTCTCTTCCGGACTGCGCATGCGCTCGAGCAGTGCGTGCGGGTAGGCGCGTCCGGCGTGCGGAACCGCGATGAGCACGGGCAGGGCCGAGGGATCAGGCTCGATCAGGGCGAACGCCGCCGCGCCCGCAAGTCCGGGAATACGCCCGCCACCCGAAGCCGAATCGTTCCCGCCTGTGTTCGTCCGCATCATCATGAACGAAGCTGGCGCGCGGATGCGCATGTGTCAAAGTGGGGCTTGCGACGTCTGGGTGCCGTCCAAGTCCGGTTGCCGCGATCTGCCACGCATGTCACGGGGCTGGCGCGTCCGCTGGAGGGTCGCGGCATGATACGAAATCAACGGGCCAACGCCATGATCCGGGTCCTTTTGGCGCAGGACGATGAGGCCATGCGCACGTTCCTGACCCGGACGCTGAGCAGCGCGGGCTTCGACGTGATGGCCGTCGCCGACGGCGGCGAGGCCCTGGCGCAGCTCGATCGCGCGTATTACGATCTGTTGCTGTCCGATATCGTCATGCCCATTGTCGGCGGCATCGAACTCGCGCGCCGCTGTGAGCATGCCTCGCCCGAGACGCGGGTGATGCTCATTACCGGCTTTGCCGCCGTCTCTATCGAAGCCAGCCCGGAGTCGCCTCGCGCGACCCTATTGTCGAAACCCTTCCACTTGCGCGCGCTGGTGGGCGAGGTCGAACGGCTGTTCGCCTAGACCATTTCGATCCCGCTTTTGCGCACTTGCATCCCTGCGGGTGCATGCGTAAGGGAGCGCTCCTGTCGGCGCTGGCGCCGATCGGCGCGGATAGCGTGGGCGTATAGCTCAGTGGTAGAGCACTGTGTTGACATCGCAGGGGTCGGAAGTTCAATCCTTCCTACGCCCACCATCCTGCCCTCTTAAACCCCCTTCCATTCGGGTTTGCGCTTCTCGGCAAAGGCGCGGGCGCCTTCCCTGGCGTCTTCCGAGGTGAAGATATCGGCGATGTAAGGGCCTTGCAGCGCATTTACCTGGTCGAGCGGCCATAGCCAGCTCTCGCGCACCACCGCCTTCGATGCCGCGACCGCCAGGGGCCCGTTCGCCGCGATCACGCGGGCCAAGTCCCGTGCGCCTTCGATCGCGGGACCATCGGTCAGCCGGTTGACCAAGCCGAGTTCGTAGGCGCGCTCCGCGCTGAGCGGATCGCCGGTGAGCAGCATTTCCATTGCCAGCGGGCGCGGGAGCAGGCGGGGCAGGAACACCGCAGCGCCGCCGCCTGCGACCAGGCCGCGCTTCGTCTCGGGCAAGCCGAATTTCGCGCCGCGGCTGGCGACCACCATGTCGCAGACAAGCGCCAGTTCGAAGCCGCCGGCGAGCGCGTAGCCATCGACGGCGGCAATGATCGGTTTTCTGGGTGTGTACGTGGTGAGCGCCCCGAACCCGCGGTCGCCTGCGACCGGAAACTCGCCCTTGAGGAAGCCCTTGAGGTCCATCCCCGAGCAGAACGATCCCCCCGCGCCAGTCAGGATCGCGCAGCGCAGCGACGGCTCTGCATCGAGCCGGTCCCACGCCGCCGACATCGCCTCGGCCGCGGCCCTGGTCATTGCGTTCTTCTGCTCGGGCCGGTTGATCGTAACCTCGAGTATCCCGTCGGCCTCGGCGATCAGCACCTCTTCGTTCATATCCCGGTTCCCTCGCGCTTTTTTGTTCTGTCAGTGAGAGGAACCTAGATCAGTCCCGGCCGGTGCGACAACGGCAATGTCGAGGCGAGTTCAGTCGCCGGTGTTCTTAACCAATGTTTAACTTTTTTGGGTGAAGGTGATCCTTGCAGCGGGAACCCGTGCGCGATCCGTTCGCGCCAACCTGAAGTGAGGCCATGATGACAACCGATGCTGACGACGACCGCATCGTAAGCGCCATTGCGCATCTGCACAGCGCGATGAGCTTGCTGAACGCGGCCGGCGCGCTGCAATCGGCGGCGCACGTGGCGTCGGCGATCTTCAGCGTGCCCGCCACGAGCCCTGCGCGATCCGAGCCGGCGCTCCCGCGGATCGGTGCCAAAGCGGACAGGAGTGCTCCTTCTTGGAGCGATGCGTTGGCGTATGATTTGAATCGCTGATCGGGCGATCGGGCAGAAACTCGGGAACTGGTGCCGTTATGGTGAACGAAAGACTGAACGCCGCCCGCATCCGGGATCTGGCCAAGGCGATCGAGGCGATCGGTGCGGCGACTACGCTGCGCGGACTGATCGAGGAGATCCGCAAATCGGCGCGCCGGCTGATCGGCGCGGACGGTATTTCGATCGTGCTGCGCGAGGACGCGTTCTGCCACTATGTCGAGGAGGACGCGATCGGCCCGCTTTGGAAGGGCCAGCGCTTTCTTGCAGAGGTCTGCGTCAGCGGCTGGGCCATGATCCACCGCGAGACCGCCGTTATCCCGAACATCGATCTCGATCCGCGCATTCCGCAAGCTCTGTATCACGAGACGTTCGTGCGCAGCATGGTGATGGCGCCGATAGTCGCGGACGATGCGGTGGGGGCACTCGGCGCATACTGGAGCGAGGTTCACCAGCCATCCGAGACGGCGGTCACCGCGGTCGAAACCATCGCTCGTTTCGCGGCGCTCGCGGTCGCGCGGATCGATCAGGCCGAATTCGCCACGCGGGGCGCGATGCCCTCAATTTGATCGTGATAGCCGCGACTCAAAGCTTCGGCAGCGTCACGCCCTGCTGGTTCATGTATTTTCCCGCACGATCGGCATAGCTGACCTCGCACGGCTCGTTGCCCTGGAGGAACAGGAACTGACACGCGCCTTCATTCGCATAGATCTTCGCGGGCAGGGGCGTGGTGTTCGAGAATTCGAGCGTGACGTGCCCCTCCCAGCCTGGCTCGAGCGGGGTCACGTTGACGATGATCCCGCAGCGCGCATACGTCGATTTGCCCAAGCAGATCACCAGGATGTCGCGCGGAATGCGGAAGTATTCGACCGTGCGCGCCAGCGCGAATGAATTGGGCGGGATGATGCACACCGGAGTCTTGCGATCGACGAAGCTGTTCGCCGCGAAGTCCTTGGGATCGACCAGCGCATTGTCGACGTTGGTGAAGATCTTGAACTCGTCCGCGACGCGCGCGTCATAGCCATACGATGACAAGCCATACGAGATGCAGCCATCACTACGCTGCGCCTCGACGAACGGCTCGATCATCGCCTGCGTCAGTGCCGCCTCGCGGATCCATCTATCGCTCAATACCGCCATCGCCGCTGCTTGCCGAAGCCGCCACCCAGCGGCAAGCGCGCAGGAATGCTTTTTCCCCCGAACGCCTTCGAGCGGGCTGCGGGGGTAGGTATTTATCTGACCATCCGCCTGCCCGATGCCTTGATACAGGATCCCCGGTGGAAGAGACGCGCATTCTCGTCGTGCTGGGCACCAGGCCCGAGGCGATCAAGCTGTTTCCGGTGATCGCCGCGCTGCGCGCCGACGCGCGGTTTGCGGTGCGCGTGTGCGTTTCGGGGCAGCACCGCGGCATTCTCGATCAGGTCCTCGATCTCACCGATATCCGTCCGGATCATGATCTTGGCGTCATGCGTCCGGGCCAGTCGCTCGATGCGCTGACTGGTGCGCTGCTGAGCGGGATCGGCGCGGTGATCGATGCCGAGCGGCCCGACCGGGTGATCGTGCAGGGTGACACCGCGACCGCGTTTGCCGCTGCGCTCGCCGCGTACCACCGGCGTATACCGGTGGCGCATGTCGAGGCGGGGCTGCGGTCGCGAGATATCTATCATCCCTGGCCCGAGGAGGTGAACCGCAAGCTGATCGCGGGAATCGCCGATTTGCACTTCGCCCCCACCCAGAGCGCGGCGGCGGCGCTGCGCTGTGAGGGCATCGCGGATTCACGTATTCACCTCGTCGGCAACACCGTGGTCGATGCACTGCTGTGGGTGCGTGAGCGCAATCGCGGGGCGCCGGCCGCCGGGCCGGTTGCTGCGCTTGCCGAGCGCTTCCAGTGGCGGCGGATCGTCGCGGTGACCAGCCATCGGCGGGAGAATCTCGGCAACGGCCTTGCCGAGATTGCGGCGGCACTGTCGCGGATCGCCGCGCGCGATGACGTGGCGATCGTGTTTCCGCTTCATCCAAACCCTGCGGTGCGCGCGATTTTCGAGCCGGCGCTTGCCGGCTTCGCCAATGTCGCGCTGGTGGACCCGCTCGATTATCCGCAGTTCGTTGCGCTGCTTGATCTTTGCACGCTCGTGCTCACCGACAGCGGGGGCGTGCAGGAAGAGGCCCCGGCGTTCGGCAAACCGGTGCTGGTAATGCGGGAGACCACGGAGCGGCCCGAAGGCATCGCCGCGGGTACCGCGAAGCTGGTGGGCACCAATACAGATCGCATCGCTGCGGAGACGTTCGCATTGCTCGATGATCCGGCAGCTTACGCCGCTATGGCGCGCGCTCACCAGCCGTTCGGCGATGGACGCGCGGCGCAGCGTATTGTCGAGGTGCTGACCGGGATGGAGAACCGGGCTGGCGAGGTGAGCCGCGTCCGTGTGGATGCCGCGTAAGGCACATCGTTTCTGGACGACGGCCTGACAATGCCTGCGCCGCTCGCCTAGCGCCGGGACAGGCCGGCGCTGCCCTGGTCCAATTGCGTACGAAGCGAGTTCTGGACGAAAGCCGTCGCGACATATTGGCCGACCATCATCGGAAACTCGATCAGCTGAACCTCGTCCCAGGTCTTCGCCAGCGTTTCCCAGGTCTCGTCCGACAGCGCCTGATCACCGATCAGTTCCTCGACCCCGCGCAGGATTGCAGCCTCGTGCTCGCTCCAGCCGGGCGCAGAGGAGCCCTGCGTCGTGCGTTCGATGTCTTCCGCAGGGATTTTCAGCCGTCCAGCGATGCCGACGTGCTGGCTCCATTCATAAGGCGCGCGGCACAGCCAGCCGCAACGCAGGATCGCCAGTTCACGCTCGCGCGCCGGAATCGCGCCGTTGAACAGCACGTTGCCCAGGTCCATCTGGCAGCGGAAGATGTCCTGGTGCTTGAGCATCGTGCGCATGTATTCGGGCATGTCGGTGGTCGGGCCTGCGCCTGCCGAGGCACGGATGGTGTTGACCAGCTCCCAGATATCCGGGGCAATGCCCTCATTGGGCAGCGGCGCGATACGCGGTCCTTCGCCCACGACTTTGGCTTGGCGCGCGGCGACATCGACCGCGATCGGTCCGGTTTCGAGGGCGCCCATCAGATCGCTCGCAGACCGAGATTGGTTTCGGGCAGGCGGATGCGCGTGGCATTCTGGAAGTAAGCGGTCGCCGTGTATTGGCCGCAGAGGATGGTGAATTCCATCATCTGCGTATCGTCCCAGGTCGCCGCGAGCGTCGCCCAGGTCTCGTCCGTGATCATGACATTGGCGCGCAGTTCCTCGACGGCCTTGCAGATCGCGCGTTCGTGGTCGCTCCATCCGGGTGCATCGGAGCCAACTTTGGTGCGCTCGACCTCTTCCTGCGACAACCCATGGCGCTTGCCGAGCGCGACATGCTCGCCCCATTCATAAGGCGCGCCGAGCAGCCAGCCAGTGCGCAGCACCGCGATCTCGCGGTCACGCGCGGACAGCTTTCCCTTGGCGACGAGCTCGAGGCCCATGTCCATCTGCACCTTGAACAGGCCCGGGCAGCGCAGCTGCGTGCTCATGACCTCGGGGAAATACCCGTTCTCGGGCAGGTTGAACGCGGTCCGCAGGTCCCTCGCGATCGCGTGCATCTCCTCGGTCAGCTCATCCTCGGGGATCGGCGCAATCCGTTGGGGACTGCCGTTCACCTCGGCCATGCGCGATTCGATATCGTAGCCGCCGCTCATCCGTCCTCTTCCCTTTTTATGCTGTTCAGGTGTTCAACCTTAGCGCGACCGCGCGCCGGGGCAAGTCGGAGTGTCAGCGCCGGCGCAGGCCCGGATTGCCGGGAAGCAGATCGAAGCGGATCGTATTCTGGATCATGGCGGTCATCACGTAGTGGCCGACGAGCCCGGGCAATTCCATGAGCTGCGGTTCGCTCCAGCTTTTCGCCAGAACGGCCCAGGTTTCGTCAGCGATGAAGTAGTCCCCCACCAGTTCCTCCACCGCACGCACAATCGCGCCGTCATGTTCGTTCCAGCCCGGCGCATCGGCGCCGACCGTGACACGCTCGATCTCCTCGTCCGTCAGCCCCAGTTTCTTGGCAGCGGTGAGATGCTCGCCCCATTCGAACGGTGCGCCGGTAAGCCATCCGACGCGAAGCGTCGCCAGTTCGCGTTCGCGCGGAGGGATCTTACCTCGAACACCGAATTCGAGGCCCATCTGCATGTGAACCCGTGCGAGGCCGGGATGCTTGAACGAAATGGCGAAGAAGTCGGGAAGGTTCGACTTGTCGACCGCCGGGGTATGCGCAAACGTTTCCTCGACAAGCTGCCGTGCGTCATCGCTGAACGCGTGCTCGGCCATCGGGCCGATGCGGGGATTGCCCGAGACTTGCGCGTCGCGCTTGTCGATATCGTACTCGGCCATCGCTCTTCACGCCCTTGTGCTGTTCACCCGTTCAACCCTTATCTGCATCTTTAGGGCAGGCAAGGCGCTCATTGCCCGATCAGATGCACCGCCACCTCGCGCCGCTGCGGCGCCCGGCGGTGTTCGGCGAGCCAGATCCCCTGCCAGGTGCCGAGCAGCATCCGCCCGCGCTGGACGGGGATCGACAGGTTCACCCCGGTCAGGGCGGCCTTGAGGTGCGCGGGCATGTCGTCGGGGCCCTCGTCATCGTGTGAATAGCCCGCGTTCTCGGGCGCGAGCCGGTCGAACCAGGCGAGGAGGTCGGCGCGGACTTCGCGCGCGGCGTTTTCCTGGATAAGCAGTGAGGCCGAGGTGTGACGGCAGAGCAGCGTCACCAGCCCTTCCTCGATTCCCGTCTTCGCGATCCACTGCGCGACGGCGCGGGTGATTTCGGCGAAGCCTCTGCCATTGGTGGGAAAATCGAGAATCGTCGTCGCCTGGCGCATCATCGCCGAAACTTGACCGTTCACCGGAGGCTATGCAACGCAGTAGACAACTGCCTAGCGAGAGGACAGCAAATGGAAACCCGGTACTGCACTGTCGAAACCGATGGGCATCTGCTCATCGTGACCCTGAACCGGCCTGAGGCGCGCAACGCGCTCAATCAGGACGGGTGCTACGAACTCGCCGCCGTGTTCGATGCGTTCGAGGCCGACCCGAATCTGTGGGTCGCGATCATCACCGGCGCGGGTGACAAGGCATTCTGCGCAGGAGCGGACCTCAAGGGCGAAACGGACCGTTCGCGCGCGGTCGTGCCCGACAGCGGCTTTGCCGGGCTGGTCTGGCGGTTCGATCGGCTCAAGCCGGTGATCGCCGCGGTCAACGGCGTGGCGGCGGGCGGCGGGTTCGAGACCGCGCTGGCGAGCGACATCATCATCGCCGCCGAACATGCAACGTTCGGTTGCACCGAGCCCAAGGTCGGCCTGGCGGCGCTGGGCGGGGGTATCCAGCGGCTCGTGGAAGAGCTTGGCCCCAAGCGCGCGCATGCCCTGCTGCTGACGGCAAAACGAATCTCGGCCGCAGAGGCGCATGCGCTGGGGATCGTCGCCGAAGTCGTCCCGGCAGGCGATTTGCTCACCGCCGCCAGGCGCTGGGCCGACGAGATCATGGCGTGCTCGCCTGCCTCGATCAAAGCGACGAAAGCCGTGATCCGATCGTACGTCGCCAATGGTCTTGTCGCGTCTAACAGGACGATGTTCGAGCTGCCCGAGGTCAAGGCCTGCATCGGCGGCCCGGACGCGTACGAGGGCGGGAAAGCGTTCTTCGAGAAGCGCAAGCCGCAGTGGGCGAACCCGGAATGAGCGGCGAACCGACTGTCCTCTCCGCGCGCGAAGGGGAAATCGCGACGATCACGATCAACCGGCCCGAGCGGCGCAACGGCGTGACCGTCGAGGTGTGTTTCGCGATCTACGAAGCGGTGCGCGAGGTCGCCGCAAGCGATGCGCGGGTCTTGGTGCTGCGCGGCGCGGGCACCGACTTCTGCGTCGGCGCGGACATCGGCGGCGCAGAGCCCGAGCCCGGCTCCGGACCGCCGACGCTCGAAAGTCTCGGCCTGATCCACCACGCGGCGACACTGCTGCACACGATGCCGCAAGTGACGATCGCCGCAATCGACGGCGGCTGCGCTGGCGCAGGGCTGGGCTACGCGACGGCCTGCGATATGCGCTTTGCCACGCCCGAGGCGCGGTTTTCTACCGCGTTCCTCAACGTCGGCGTATCGGGCGACATGGGGCTTGCCTGGTCGCTGAGCCGCATCGTCGGCGGCGCGAGGGCGCGCGAGCTGATGTTCTTTCCCGAGAAGCTGGATGGCGCAAAGGCGCTCGAGCTCGGCCTGGTCACGCGGTTGTTCGAGCGCGATGTGTTGCAGGCGGAGACCCTGGCCCTCGCCCACCAGCTCTGCGAGCGCGACGCTTTCGCTCTGCGGATGATGAAGGCGAACTTCGTGTCGGCGGAGGCGGTTTCGATCAGCGAATTCATCGATATCGAGACGGCCCGCAACGTCCACTGTTCGAACCGGCCGGACTTTGCTCAGCGGATGGCGGAAAGCTACCGGCGGTTCAAGGCGGAGTAGGTCGCCCGGACTCTCTT
>CAJCHR010000166.1 GCA_903970225.1 Actinobacteria bacterium 21-64-8
TTCATGTCGCCGGGGAGGAACCCGAGCCGTTCGCCTGCCTCGACCGCCGGGCGCGAGAGAATCAGCCGCTGGACCGATCCGGTCATCAACTGGCTCACCGCCTGCGCCACCGCGACATATGTCTTGCCGGTGCCCGCCGGCCCGAGCGCGAAGATGATGTCCGACTTGGCGAGCGCCTGCATGTATTCGATCTGCGTGCGCGAGCGCGGCACGATCGTCTTCTTGCGGGTGCGGATCATCACCCCTGCCGCGCCGTCGGGCGCACCGGTGATGATGCCTTCGAGAGTGGGTTCGTTCGACATCGCGATCAGCGCTTCGACCGCGCCGGTATCGAGGTCGAGGCCTTGTTCGACTCGAAGCGCCATGCCTTTCAGCGTTTCACGGGCGCGGGCGACCGAGTCCTCCGGCCCTTCGATCTGCACGCGGCTGCCGCGTGCCGAGATGTATACGCCCAGCCTGTTTTCGATGTGGACGAGGTTCGCGTCGAATTGACCGAACAGGGCTCCGAGCAGCGTCGGTTCGTCGAACTCTACCTCCGCTCGAGAGCGGCGCGGCGATTCGGGACGAAATTGCGCGATATTATCGACGCGTGCTGCTTTGCGGGCCATGCGCTCCTTTCAGGGAAGGACTCTTCGGTTACGCTCAAGCGTAATGTGCGGGCACATGCCGCCGGGTTCAAGCGGGTTGATTGTGCAGCGCGGTGGAAAACTTTTCGTCGGGTCTCAGGCGGCTATTGCCGCGAGCGGCAGCGCGCTAAGCGAGTTGGGTCCGGCGTCGACGA
Organism: Actinobacteria bacterium 21-64-8; assembly: GCA_903970225.1. Classification (GTDB taxonomy): domain Bacteria; phylum Pseudomonadota; class Alphaproteobacteria; order Sphingomonadales; family Sphingomonadaceae; genus Novosphingobium. The sequence continues at coordinate 782 of CAJCHR010000166.1, forward strand.
GTTCGACCTCGACGATATCGCCAATCGCCGCGTTGCCGATGAAATGCGCCGATTGCAGCCAAGGCGTTTTGCCCAGCCATTGTCCGGGAAGCTTGCCCTTGCGCTCGACCAAGACGGCGCAGCGATGCCCGACGCTGGCGCGGTTGAAGGCGAACTGCCCCCGGCCCACTGCCGCCTGCAAGCGCTGTAGCCGCTCGTCCATCACTTCGGGCGCGATCTGTCCATCCATCGTCGCGGCGGGCGTGCCGGGGCGGGGGGAGTACTTGAAGCTGAAAGCAAGCGCGTAACCGACCATGTCGATCAGCGCGACCGTCTCGGCGAACTCGGCTTCGGTCTCGCCGGGGAAGCCGACGATGAAATCGCCCGACAGCGCGATATCGGGCCTTACGGCACGTACCCGATCGAGCAGCTTGAGATAGCTTTCGACCGTGTGGCTGCGGTTCATCGCCTGGAGCACGCGGTCGCTGCCCGATTGCACGGGGAGGTGCAGGAACGGCATAAGCTTATCGATCTCGGCATGCGCCGCGATCAGCCCGTCGGTCATGTCGTTGGGATGGCTGGTCGTATACCGGATGCGCACCAGGTCGGGGAGCGCCGCCAGCGCGCGGATCAGGCCTTCGAGGCCGACCGTGCGGCCCTTCGTGTCTTCGCCGGTCCAGGCGTTGACGTTCTGCCCCAGAAGCGTGATCTCGCGCGCGCCGCCCTCGACCAGTCGCTCTGCCTCTGCGACCAGATCGCCGAACGGGCGCGAGACCTCGGCACCGCGGGTGTAAGGAACAACGCAATAGGTGCAGAACTTGTCGCAGCCTTCCTGCACCGTCAGGAACGCGCTCGCACCCGAGCGCCGACGGGCGGGGAGCGCCGCGAACTTTGAATCGGCCGGCATGTCGGTATCGACGCTGCGCCGGCCCGCCACCGCCTCGGCGAGCATCGCGGGGAGGCGGTGATAGGCTTGCGGACCTATGACCATCTTCACCGACGGCGCGCGCGCCATGATCTCCTCGCCCTCGGCCTGCGCGACGCAGCCGGCGACCGCGATCAGCGGCGCGGTGCCATCCCTGCGCTTGAGGCGGCCAATGTCCGAATAGACCCGATCGACCGCTTTCTCGCGGATGTGACAGGTGTTGAGCACGACCAGATCGGCGTCTTGGCCCTCGGCAGCCGCGGTGAGTCCGGTTTCGCTCAGCAGTTCGCCCATCCGCTCGCCATCATAGACGTTCATCTGGCAGCCGAAGCTCTTGACCCGGAAGGTCTGCGGAGGCGGTGCGGAAGGCATGGGCCGCGCCGATACGCGAAATCGGCGCGGGGTTAAACCTTCAGTTCGAAGCGCGACGCCTCACGCGACGCCTCAGGCGATGATATCCGGGATCAGGTAGTCCGCGATCTGCGCGATCTGGTCCTTGAGCAGCAGCTTGCGCTTCTTCAACCGCGCGATCTGCAGCTGGTCGCCGCTGCCGGCAAGGGTCAGCGCATCGATCGCCGCATCGAGGTCACGGTGCTCGATCTTGAGCGCCTGCAACCGCTTGCGCATTTCCTCTTCGGTCACGCCGCCCGTTCCGTCCGCATGTTTAGTGAAAGAACATCCCGCCTGATCCTGCTCGGTCCGCCGCGTTCACGCCGCACTTTGCCGATCCGGTGGTATCTGTCCTTCGCAAGATAGGCGGAATGTGTTTCCATGACAATCTGCCCGACACGCTCGCGGCGAGTCGTGAATGTTGCCTGGCGGAGAGCAAGGAGGACCACGAATGGAAAGTTCGCATTGCAGTGCCCTGCAGCTCAAGCATGCCGGTCTGGAACGACAGATCCGGCAGGAATTGGGCCGACCTTTACCGAACCTGACCATGCTCCAGTCGCTGAAAAAGCGGAAGCTCGCCCTCAAGGACGAGCTCGGCCGCCTTTAAAGCGACTCCTCGTCCCCGCCCCGCGCATCGCACCCGTTCCCCCTGACGGGCGCCGCGACGGGGCGGGGATACGAATTCACACGCGGCTCGCGCGCTGGAAGCGACGCGAACAGCTGCGCACAACATTCGATGAGTCGCC
>CAJCHR010000167.1 GCA_903970225.1 Actinobacteria bacterium 21-64-8
AGGCCGGGCGCATGGGTCGTCGCCGGGCTCGATCCCTTCGGAGCGCAGGGACGCGCGCGCGTCGATGCCTATGCAGCGGCGGGGCTGGAGGCGCTGGCGATGGAATTCATGCCGCGCATCACCCGCGCGCAATCGATGGACGTGCTCTCCTCGCAGTCGAACCTCTCCGGCTACAAGGCGGTGATCGCCGCCGCCGACGTCTATGGCCGCGCGTTCCCGATGATGATGACCGCGGCGGGCACGATCAGCGCCGCCAAGGTGTTCGTGATGGGCGTGGGCGTCGCCGGGCTCCAGGCGATCGCGACCGCCCGCCGGCTGGGCGGTCAGGTCTCGGCGACCGACGTGCGCTCGGCCACGCGCGAGCAGATCCAGTCGCTCGGTGCCAAGCCGATCTTCGTGGAAAATGTCGCGGGGATCGAGGGTGAGGGCGCGGGCGGCTATGCCAGCGAGATGAGCGCAGAGTATCGGGCCGCGCAGGCCGAACTCGTGTCCGCGCACATCGCCAAGCAGGACATCGTCATCACCACCGCGCTGATCCCCGGCCGCGCCGCGCCGCGCCTCGTCACCGACGCGCAGATCGCGACGATGAAGCCCGGCAGCGTGATCTTCGATCTGGCGGTGCCGCAAGGCGGCAATGTCGAGGGTTCGATCGCCGATCGGGTGACCGAGCGCCACGGGGTGAAGATCATCGGGTTCTCCAACACGCCCGCGACGCTCCCGGCTGACGCCTCGGCGTTGTATGCGCGCAATCTCTACAACTTCCTCTCCGCGTTCTGGGACAAGGAGCAGGGCCGCCCGGTGCTCGACGAGGAGATCGGCGACGCGGTGCGGCTGACCAAGGGCGGCGCGGTCGTCAACCCGCGGCTGCTTTGATGGCAGGCGAGCTGCGCCACTTGCCGACGCGCAGCCCCGCGCTCGGTGATCGCGCACGGCGGATGAAGCGTCGCCACCGCACGCGGCGGCTGGCGCGCGCGGCGATCGGTGTGGTGGCGGTGTGGATCGCCGCGCTGATCGCGGGCTTCGTGCTGCCTGGCGGGCTTGGCATCTCCGGGTTGATCCTCACATTCTTCGTGATGGCGGTGGTTTTCGTGCTGTTCGCCTCGTTCCCGCGCCTGCGGGTTCCACGCGCGGCCGATGTCGCGGGCTCGGACCTCAAGGGCCTTGCCGGACAGACCCAGCTTTTCCTCGAAGCCGAGCGCCCGGTGCTGCCGCCGCTGGCGCTTCCTGCGCTCGACCGGATCGGCACCGCGCTCGACGAACTCGCGCCGCAGCTGCAGACGCTCGGAGAGCTCGATCCTGCGGCGGACGAAGCGCGGCGGCTGCTCGGCGTGCATCTGCCCGGGTTGATCGAGAGCTACACGCGCATTCCCGACAGCCTGCGAACCACGCCGGATGGCGATGCGACGCCCGAGCAACAACTGGTCGATGGCCTCGGCGTGATAGCCACCGAGATCGCCGCGATGACCAGCCAGATCGCCCGCGGCGAGCTCGATGCGCTGGCGACACGCGGGCGATACCTCGAGACGAAATATGTCTCGGCGACGGACGGCCGCGAACCGTAATGCTCCCACGCAGGGCATGGGACCGCCCTGCCTCTCCTCGATCCCGCTCAACCTGAGCCTGTCGAAGGCCATGCGCGATCTTTCGCCTGGCAACCTCCGGGGGACACCGGGAAGCGGCGGTGGAAGTGGACGCCTCGGGCACGACCTTGTGAGGGTTCACACGGCCCGACCCCTCCCGTCGGCCCTGCAACCCAATGGGGAAGGATTTTCGGCGCGCTAATCGTAGAAGAACGGCGTCTTTCTGGCCCACTCCGATGCGGGGTAGCGGCTGTGAAGCAGCTGGAATGCACGCCGGCTGAGATGATCCTTCGCGCCGCCACCGCCCCAGCGCGCGACCCGGTTCAGCCGGTACAGCATTTCCCCCGCGCGCGGGTCGCGAGGGTGGGCGGTAACGTAGTCGAGCGCTTCGATCCACAGCGAATGCGTGCCGGTGGCGGCGACCATTTCGCCGCGATCGGTGCGATAATACGTGCGCTCGCGCAGCGCCTGGGCGGAAAGAGGCACGGCGAACGGGGGCGCTGCGAGCGGGAATGTGCCGAGCCCGCACTTGCCCGCGCAGGGCAGGTCGGCGTCCTGCTTGTTCGCGTCGGCGTTCGCGTCCCCGCCGTCCCAGTAATCGTCAGGCATATAAGCGCTCGCCGGAGGGAACGACGCGGCCTTGGCAGGCGCTCCGGACTGCGGCACCAGCCAGTTGACCCAGTAGCCGCTGAATGAAGGCTCGGCGCCTTCGGGACGAGAATAGTCGGCAAGGTCCGTGCGCAGGCTGGGAATCTTGGCCATCACGAAGATTTCCGCGAAACGCTTTGCGGGGCCTGACGGGGTCGCGGTGACGCTGGTCCAGTCGCCGCGGACTTGCGGCAGCAGATCGGTGAGCTGGCGCGCGATCTCGTCGATCGCTGCATCGTTCTGCAGCAGCACGGCGCGGACATAGTTGGTCAGAGAGATGTCGAGGCGGATCTCGCGCGGCAGGGCGGGAATGCGGGCGAGCGCGAGTCGCTGACTCAGCGGGAGCCGGTCAATCACCGCGCGCGCATCGCCGCCAAGGCCCACGTATTGCCCATCGAGCTTGCCAAGGAGTCCGTCGCCCGAGGGCCAACTGCCACACGCCGCATTCGGGTCGGAACAATAAGGCTCGCGCAAGGCCTGCGCGGCGAAGTCCTCGAGCGTGGGCGCGAGCTGTGCGCGGATGGCGAGGAAGACGTTGCGATCCGAGATGGTCAGGTCGCGGCGCGCGAGGATCGCATCGACCCGCGTGCGCGCATCGCCCGGACTCTCGCGGCCGAAGCGCAGCCGCAGCGTCTGATACTGGACGGAAAGCCAGGCGGGATCGGTCGGCGATAGTCGTGCTGCGGCGTCGGTAAGCGCCCCGACACCGGCATCGCCGGGCATCGCGAGGCTCAACGCGGCGACGAGCCAGGCGGAGCCGTGCCTGGCCTGCCACTGCGCGGCGGCGTGAGCGAGGCCGGCAGCGCGGTCCTTCGACTGGATCGTGGCGATCCAGTCGGCTGCTTCGGCGTGCTGCGAGGCGCTGGCGGAGAGGCTCTGGTAATCCTTGAATTTGACCGCGATGTCGGCCGCGGGCGCGGTCTGGTTCAGCGCCTTGTCGAGCTGCGCCAGCAATGTGGCCGGGTGCTCGTGGTATTCGAGCACCTGCTTCATCCGCTCGGTTTCAGCTTTGCCGTACGTCCCGGCCGGCGTGCCATCGAGTTCGGCAATGGCTGCATGGGCGCGGGCGAAGAGCGCCGGGTCGCCCCGATCGATCGCCGCGTGCTGGGCGACCCGGGCGCGCAAATAGAGCGCCATTGGCTGCCACGGCGAACCACGATCGCGCGCAATCGCGGCGAAGTCGCGCTCGGCATCGTCATAACGGCTGTCGTAGAGCGCAAGCGCGGCTTGCTGATAGGCGTGGTCCGCGCGCAGCCAGTCGGGCGCGTCGGCGGGCAACGGAGGCAGTGTCTGGCCGGCTTTGCTGCAGGCAGCGAACACCGCGTCCTGCGCATCGAGCCATGCGCGCACCGCAGGCGAGGCCGCGCCGTAGCGCGCGATCCGATCCTTGAGCGTCTTGGCTGCGTTGACGAGCGCGTCGTTGAAGCAGGTCGGAATCGAGGTGTAGTTGGGTCCCTCACGCTCGGTGGAGACCCAGTAGAGGTCGGTCGATGCGCCGGGGATGGCTTTTCGCGTCTCGATCCAGTCGTTACCCGGATTGTCGGACAGCGCATTGCAGCACGGCGTTGCGAGTGCTTTCGTCGTCACGGCATCGACGCCGAGCCGGTTCAGGATGCGCCAATCAAGATAGAGCACAGCCGGCGGCGCTGCGCCCTTCAGGATGCCCAGATTGCCCGCGGCAAGCGCTTGCTGGTCGACCGGCAGCAACGCAGCGGCGGTCACGTAATCGGGAACCGGCGGCGGTCCACCTGACCCTGACGCGTGAACCGCGAGGCCGACCGCCAAGACTGCCGCAACCAGACGTCCCCATCGGCGCTCCATCACCGTTGCTCCACTTGCCCGCGTGCCATGTCGAAGTCCGCCCGAGTCCAGCTGTGGGGGTCGAACAGATAGACCTTACGCCGCGGCGGCAGGCGGGCAATCGGCGTATCCACCGAAATCGCCAGCGCCTGCCGGCAGCGGGGATCGGCCAGGTCCTTGCGCGCCTCGATCCGCGCGCGGATCGTCGGGTCGCCGCGGTCCATCCGGAACAGCATCGGCACGATCTCGTCGACCGGTGCCTGGCTCAGCCAGCCTTCCTGACACCATGAGGCGAGCGCGGTCATCGACAAGGTGATGCCCTTCGGCAATCCTGCACGCATATCGGTTAACAGGTCGAGCAGGACACGGCGCTGCGAGCGAGGCACCTCGAAGTCGATCTGGACCTGCCTGACGGGGATCACTTGCGCATAGTGAAGCGCCGCTGCCGCAACGCGCCGGCGCAGCGCCGGTGTCCAGTCGAGCGGGCGCCGCGGATCGATCTGCACGTGGACCAGCGCGATCCGGGGCGGCGCCGAAACCCGTAGCGGGAACCGCCGTCCGCGCGCGACGAAGCCATCGCCCGCGAGGTCGATAAACCCCGCTTGTACCGCGACGCTGACATCCTTGGGCAGGAAGCGCAGATCCTCGGGACGCTCCCAGGCCCAGACCACCAGCTGCGCGGACGATTGCGGCTCGCTGTGTCTGCAGGCGGCGAGGACCATGAGCAGTGCAAGGATCAGGCCGATTCTCGTGAACGTCGCCATCTCCAACTGATGCTCCGACGAACGATTTTCCTACACCGCGCCGCGCTGCCAAACTGCCGCCGGCGCTTCCTGCGCGTGTTCACTAGGTGCCATACAACGAACGTTTGCGCATGTGTTTCATCAACAAACGTGACCGGCCGCCGCCATAAAAAGGGACCCGCCGCACAAAGTGCGACGGGCCCTGCTTCCCTCCCCAGGGAACTGATCGGCTCAGCGCGGGGTCAACGACCCGCCGCGCTGCCTAGCCGGTGATAGAGGTTCGAGTATTTCGTGGAGTCGGGGCTATCCTCGTTCTGCTGAAGGTAGAAGCGCACCGCTTCCTTCAACAGCTTGAAATCCTCGTTCGACAGGACCGCGCGGGCCCGGGCAGGTTCGGTCATAATGGTCATCCTTCGGTCCCGCTCACGCCGCGAACTGGTTCATGGTGTTGTGCGAACCGCCCGCCTTGAGCGCGGCCTCACCGGCGAAATACTCCTTATGGTCGTCGCCGATGTCCGAGCCGGCCATGTTCTGGTGTCGGACACAAGCGATGCCTTGGCGGATTTCCTCGCGCTGCACGGCCTTGACGTAGCCGAGCATGCCCGCTTCGCCGAAGTACTCCTTGGCGAGGTTGTCGGTCGACAGCGCCGCGGTGTGATACGTCGGCAGCGTAATCAGGTGGTGGAAGATGCCCGCCTGCGCCGACGAGTCCTTCTGGAAGGTGCGGATGCGCTCGTCGGCTTCGGCGCCAAGCTCGGTGCCGTCGTAGTCGATGCTCATCAACTTGGCGCGGTCATAGGCCGAGACGTCCTTGCCGTCCTTCTCCCAGGCATCGAACACCTGCTGGCGGAAATTGAGCGTCCAGTTGAAACTGGGCGAGTTGTTGTAGACCAGCTTGGCGTTGGGGATCACTTCGCGGATCGCGCTGACCATGCCGCCGATCTGCGCGATGTGTGGCTTCTCGGTCTCGATCCACAGCAGGTCCGCGCCGTTCTGCAGCGAGTTGATGCAATCGAGCACGCAGCGGGCCTCGCCGGTTCCCGAGCGGAACGGGTAAAGGTTCGAGGGCAGGCGCTTGGGCTTCAGCAGCTGGCCGTCGCGTGCAATCAGCACGTCGCCGTGGCCAACGTTGCTCGCATCGACGGCGTCGCAATCGAGGAACGCGTTGTACTGGTCGGCGATGTCACCCGGCTCGCGGACGAACGCGATCTGCTTGGTCAGGCCCGCCCCGAGCGAGTCGGTGCGCGCGACGATGATCCCGTCCTCGACCCCCATTTCGAGGAACGCGTAACGGATCGCGCGGATCTTCGCGAGAAAGTCCTCGTGCGGCACGGTGACCTTGCCATCCTGGTGGCCGCACTGCTTCTCGTCGGAGACCTGGTTCTCGATCTGCAGCGCGCAGGCGCCGGCCTCGATGAACTTCTTGGCGAGCAGATAGGTCGCCTCGGCGTTGCCGAAGCCCGCGTCGATGTCGGCGATGATCGGCACGACGTGAGTCTCGTGAGTTTCGATCGCGTGCTGGATGCGCGCGGCCTCGACCTCGTTGCCGGCGTCCCGCGCCTTGTCGAGATCGCGGAACAGTCCGCCCAGTTCGCGCGCGTCGGCCTGCTTGAGGAACGTGTAGAGCTCGGCGACCAGCGCCGGGACCGAGGTCTTCTCGTGCATCGACTGGTCGGGCAGCGGGCCGAACTCGCTGCGCAGCGCGGCGACCATCCAGCCCGAGAGATAGAGGTAGCGGCCCTTGGTGGTGCCGAAATGCTTCTTGATGCTGATCAGCTTCTGCTGGCCGATGAAGCCGTGCCAGACGCCGAGCGACTGGGTGTAGTTCGCCGGATCCGCGTCATAGGCTGCCATGTCAGCGCGCATGATCTTGGCGGTGTATTTGGCAATATCGAGCCCGGTGTGAAAGCGGTTCTGCAGGCGCATGCGCGCGACCGGCTCGGCTTCGATTCCCGACCAGTGAAGGTTGGGGGCGATGGCTTCGCTCGCGGCGGCGATGGTGCTCTGGTACGTCACGGGATCGGTCCTTTTCGGAATCGCAGGATCATGCTGCGATGCGGCAATGGCGCCACGAGCGCATTTCAGGAACCGCCCGCGAAGTCGGGCTGTAAGACTTTACAGATTTTCCTTGTAAAGTTGTGCTGACTTGACAAACGTTCGGCATGGCTGTCGCTCGTCCCCTCTATCTTGGCCCTCGTCTGCGCCGACTGCGTCGCGAACTCGGTCTCACCCAGCAGACGATGGCCGAGGATCTGGCAATCTCGCCGAGCTACATTGCTCTGCTCGAACGCAACCAGCGCCCGGTTACCGCCGACATGCTGTTGCGCCTCGCGCGCACTTACAAGATCGACGTTTCGGATCTCGCCGCAGAGGATGGTGAGGATTATGCCCGGCGTATCGCGGACGTGCTGCGCGATCCGATCTTTGCGGATATCGACTTGCCGGCACTCGAAGTGACCGATCTCTCCACCAGCTTCCCGGGCATTTCCGAGGCGTTGCTGCGGCTCCACCGCGCCTACGTGCGTGAGCAACAGGCGCTCGCCGGCCAACGCGGATCGGACGAAGGGGGCTCCGATCCGGACCCCGTTGCTGAAGTCCGCGCGTTCCTGAGCGCACATGGCAATCATTTTGCGGTGCTGGAAACCGCTGCCGAACGGGTTGCTGCCGAGATCGCCGATGCGGGCGGGGCACAGGAATGGCTCAGCGAACGCGGCGTGCGCGTGCGCTTCGTGCCGCCCGAGGTGCTGGTCGAGGCGATCCGCCGCTTCGATCGTCACAACGAACAACTGTTGATCGATGAAACGCTCGACGCCGCAAGCCGATCGTTCCAGATCGTGACGCACATCGCCTATAGTGCGTTTCGCGGCGAGATCGGCGACCTCGTCCGATCGCACGGGTTCGCCGACAAGAGCGCCGCGGCGCTCGGCCGCCGCGCGCTCGCGGGCTATGGCGCTGCGGCGCTGTCGATGCCGTACGATCGCTTCACCCGCGCGGTCGATAGCCGCCGCTACGATGTCGAGGCATTGGCGCGCCAGTTCAGCGCAAGCTTCGAGCAAGTCGCGCACCGGCTGACTACCTTGTCGCGTCCCGGGCACGAACGCGTGTCGTTCTTCCTGTTGCGGATCGATGAGGCGGGGAACGTCTCGAAACGTTTCGATGGCGCGGGCTTTCCGTCCGCGAACCAGGGCGGTTGTCCCTTGTGGAACGTC
>CAJCHR010000168.1 GCA_903970225.1 Actinobacteria bacterium 21-64-8
CGCCAAAATCAATAGCCGCAGGAGCTGCAGCGCGGGGGCGCCGCCACGTAATAGGCACGTGCGGGCGCGACCATTTCGACCCGCTCGCGGGTCGCATATTGAGGCGCGGTGCGCTCATAGGCAACGCCTTCCGGCGCCACCATCACCGTCTGCGGCACCATCACCGTGCGATACTGCGCGGGGGTGCGGTGGGCGATGACATGGCCGGGAGCAACCATCACGGTTTCCTGCACGGTGCGGTACTGCGGCGGCACCACCTGCTGCTGGTAGCAGGTATTGCAGGGCGGCGGCGTGTAGCAGGAATAGCAGCCGGCGGATGCGGCAGCCGGGATGAACGCAGCGACGATCGTGGTGGCGAGAAGCGCGGCTGTAACGCGGGACATGATGACACCTGCTTGCTTGAGATCTTTTGAGGTTGCTCGGGCAACCCTTGCTTGTGCGCAAGACTTAGTCGGAAGGCGTGAGGCGTCAACTTGATTAGGTCGTTTACCTTGACGAAGATCACTAACGGTTCATGAAGCGGCGAATGCCGCGCGAGGCGACTGCTTCGGACAAACAAAAGCCGCCCCGAAACATGGGGCGGCTTTGACGCGAACGAGCTCGATTCTCAGGTCTGGTAATTGACCAGCAGGGAACTGAGGGCGGTCGAGGCTGCCGTGGTGCCGGCCGCGCTGTAGCCGGCGCCCGACGATTGCGCGTCCTGCAACAGCTTGAGGAAATCCTGCACCAGGTTGCTGGCGTCGGTCGCGGTGCTGCTGCTGCTCGAGGACGAACTGCTGGTCGATGACGAACTTGAGGTCGAGGAGGAGTCGAGCAGGTCGGCGGTGGTGAAGCCGGTGGTGCCGGAAGAGGAGCCGCTCGCCGAAGAGGAGCCGGGCGGGGGGCCGGGAGGCGGACCACCGGCGCCGCCGGGGCCACCAGGACCACCTTGACCGCCGCCGGGACCGCCCTGGCCGCCGCCGAACGTATTGGCGAACACGCTTTGCAGTTCGGTCGCCTGGCTGCTGGTGAGCGCGCCGCTCGAAACCTGGTCGGCGATCAGGCTGTCGATCTTGGACTTGATGTCGCCCGGTCCCGAACTCGTGCTGGTCGAGCTCGAACTCGAGTCAGAGGACGAGGATTGGTCCGACGTCAGCGAACTGTTGATGCTGGTCAGCGCCGACGACAGCGCCGACTCGTCGGTCGAACTGATCGCTCCGGACGATACTTCGGACTGAAGTTCGGCTTGAAGCTGCTGCAGGGGACTGTACGCGTTAGATGATCCAAGGCTCGAGATTGAGGACATATGTTGCTCCCAGTACGCCCAAAAAAGATGAACTGGTTGTAATAGTTGGATGGTTAATCAGTTCTTTCCGGTGCAGGCCAGTTTTGTTGCTGGATGTATCGGCCGCCGCAGCAGACACAGATCGCATTCATAAAGTCTGGACAGGATGTCGCAGGCCCTACGGAGCAACGTAAAATGATGCGAACTAATTAGTTAAGCGGGATTAACAGATCGCGGTGAGCGCCAGCGCCTACAACGTAATGGTCTCGTCGCGGCGGCGTTCGGCGGCCTTTGCCACCGCCTCGGTCCTGGTGCGGGCGCCGAGTTTGCGAAACAGCGACTCGACGTGGAACTTCACGGTGTGCAGCGAGATGTTGAGGCGGCGTGCGATCGCCTTGTTGGTCAGCCCTTCGGCGAGCGCTGCCATCACGTCGTGCTCGCGCGGCGTCAGCAGGGCGTGCGCCTCGCTTTCGCGCATCGCGGTGAAGCCGGTGTCGCCGGCGTCGGGAAGGCGAACGATCAAGCCGCTCGCGACCGCGCGGATCGCGGCATCAATCTGATCGGGATTGGCATCGCGCGGCAGCAGGCCGGGCAAGCCCTGATCGGCGCCGCCGAGTGCGATGAGCCTGCGGGTTTCGCCGGCCGGCGCATCGCCGTCGGCCAGCACCACATCGGCCAAGTCCTGCATCTCGACGACGAGATGGCCGGCTTCCGCGATGATCTTGCCGAGCGCCAGGCGACGTTGTGGATCGGCGGTATGGACCGCGACGCGCAGCCGTTCGACCGGTGCGAATTGGCTTGCGACCTCACGCATCGGCGGGCCGCTCGGCAATAATGGCGGGAACGCCGATCACGGCGCCGCCGCGGATCAAGCGGAGTTCGATCTTGCGCCCGATGCTATGGGCGCCGAACTGCCGCGCGATCCTGCGCCAGCGCTGCGTCGAGGTGCCGTCGACGGCAAGGATGATGTCGCCCGCGACAATGCCGGCCTGTGCCGCGGGGCCGTCGGTCGCGACCGACATCGCCATCAGGCCGCTCGATTGTCCGGCGGTCTCGCGCAGCGCATCGGGCACCGCGACGGCCTGCAAGGCGACGCCGAGCCAGCCTTGCGCCATGCGTCCGTCCTTGAGCAGCAATGGCACGACCCGCTCGATGGTCGCCGTCGGGATCGCGATCACCTGGCCGCGCGGCCCGAAGGTCGACATGCCCAGATGATTTCCGCCAACATCGAACACCGGTCCGCCTTCCTCGCTGCGCGCCAATCGCAGATCGAGCACGATGCGCCGGTCGATCAGCCCGCCGCGGCTGCTGTGCCATTCGGCGCCGGCGTGATTGACGATGCCGAGCCGCGCGCTGGCTTCGCCTGTGCGCGTGGCGCCGATCGCGAGCGCGACCGCGCCGGTCCGCGGCTCGCTTGCGGCGATCGATGGCGGCGCGATTGGCGTGGCGGGCCTGAGCACGGCGATGTTGGTCGAGGGATCGCGTCCGGCGAGCGTTGCCGTCTGCGCCGCGCCGCCGGCCGTGACCAGTTCGAACTCCTCCTGCCGCGGCAGCGACTGCTCGGAGGTGACGATGACGCCGTCGCGCCATACCAGCCCCGTGATGTGCCGCCCGCGTGCGGGGTGAATGGCGACAACGGCGTTTTCCGCCGCCTTCACCTGTGCTGCGAGCGTTGCGGAGAATTGGGCGACAAGCCCGGTCTGGTCGGTCATGGCGAACTCCTATCGGTCAAGATAGGAACGAAACTGGGCGCTGCATCTCCGCCAGACTATCGGCCGGATGACCGGGTGTAGCCCGGCCATTTGGCCGGGATGCGCTTCGCGTTGCCCTTCGCTTGGCTTTTCACTTGGCCCCTCACTTGCCGAAGCGGCAGGCGGCGAGGAAGAACGAAGCCGCGTTTGCCACATGCTGGTCGATCTCCGGCTCCAGCACCGAGATATCCACCTCGAACAGCCCGCGAAGCAGCATAGGCACCGCGACAAGATCGAGGAAAAGCCGCGCGGTCGTCGCGATCCGCTCCGGCGACAAGGCCGGCAGCGAAGCCAGTTCGTCGGACTGCTTCAACTCGGTCAACAACCGCACCCCGAGTTCGGTGCTGAGATCGCGCGCGGTGCGGCTGACGGTGCTGGCGAGATCCGGGAAACGGCGCGCTTCGGCCACCGCCATCCGCATCAGCCCGAGCCGTTCATTGTCGAGGCCCCAATGCAGCAGAGTGGAGGCGGCGTGCGCGAGGCGCTCCTCGAGGGTGGCGCCTTCGGGCATTTCGGGCTTGAACTGGGTGATGCGCGAATACACTTCCCGCGTCATCACCGCGGTGAACAGCGCCCGCTTGTCGCCGAAGCGCCCATAGATCGTCGGCTTTCCCGAGCGCGCGGCTTCCGCGATCTCGTCCATGCTGGCGCCTTCGAATCCTCTCTCCAGGAACACCGAGCGCGCGGCGTCGAGAATCCGCTCCTCGACCTCGCCGGCCAGTTCCTTGGGCGGCCGGCCAAAGCGCACGGAAGCGCGCTTCGTCGGCTCCTTGTTGCCGGCTGGCTTCTTCAAGTGACTGGTTTTCATGGTGTTTTGTCCGATTAGGCACCGCCATCCGGCTCGCGTAGCCCTCACAACTTAAGCATATCACGTCTGCTTGTAAATAGAACGATACCGTTTCGTTCCTATTGATGGGC
>CAJCHR010000169.1 GCA_903970225.1 Actinobacteria bacterium 21-64-8
GGGAATCGTCGAACTGGTCGACGACGATCGTGCCGTGATCTTCGGTCTACTTCTTCACGGCGCCACAAAGCTTCGCGGCGAGGATCGCGAACAGGCGCTGGCGCTGTGGCGCAGGCGCGGAAAGCGCGCGTTCAACGACGATGTCGCGGCGGTCGAATAAGCGCCGCGACATCAAGAGCTACGTTACTCCGAACTGGCGACTGGCGCCTTCTTCGCGCGCGGCTTGGGCGCGGGCTTCAGCGCGGCTTCAGGGCTAGGCGCCTGGGCCGGTTCTGCGCTCACCTTCCTGGGTCGGCCGCGCTTGACTGCTGGCGCGGGCGCTGGTTCCGCGATCGGCTCGGGCGCCTTTTTGCGGCCGAGTCCAAGTGCGAGCGACACTTCGCGGCGCTTCTCCGAGTAGTTTGGCGCGACCAGAGGATAATCGCTCGGCAGATCCCACTTCGCCCGGTACTCGGCGGGCGTCATGTTGTGTGCGGTCTGGATATGCCGCTTCAACGTCTTCATCTTCACGCCGTCCTCGAGACAGACGATGTGATCGGGCTTGACCGATGCGCGGACGGAGACAGCCGGCTCTTGCTTGGCAGGCGGCGGAGCGACCGGAGTTGCTGCGGTGCTGAGCGCGGTGAACACGCTTTCGATGAGCCCGGCAATCTTCTCCGGCGCGACTGTGTTGTTCGAAACATGCGCGGATACGATTTCAGCCGTAAGCTGGATGAAAGTGTCATCCGACATGATGAATTCCTTGATTGATTTTCGAGGTCGCGATCCTCGCAAGAGAGGAGACCGCGAGCAAAGTCTCAGCTAATTGTTATTCGCGGCCGCGCAAGTGTGCGGTAGCTCCAGATCGCGACTAATATCATCTGGGCGAACTGGAGTCGATCAACCCGCCTCACGCGCGGTCTGCTCGAGCTGCGCAAACCGTTCGGAACAGATCGCCTGCACGACGCGCCCGAGTTCTTCGATCTGTTCGCCGAGCCAGGCGAGCTCTTCCTGGCTGATCCGATAGTGCTTCGAGTAACGCGCCTTGACGTAAGCGTCCTTGAGCTTCTCGAACATACCGCGTTGCTTGCGATTGTCGGTGGGCCACACCCGGGTCAAGCGCGCGTCGATCCGCTCGGCCTGCGTGCGCAGGAACGCCAGGTTGTGCACGTGCGGGGTGTAGAATGTCACGACCAGCAGCACGCAATGGTAGAGCCGTTCTACCGTCTGATGCAGATCGAAAGCGGCGTCCTTCAGAAAACCGTTCGACTGATCAAATTGAGCGATCTTGAACCGCTTCATCGCGGCAGGAAACCATTCCTCAAAATACTCCTTCGCCATCATTAGCGCGGCATGCGGGGTCTTCGGCTTTGGCTGATGCAGCGCTGTGTCGTCGCTTTGGTAAAGCGCTATCCCTTCCTTCGCGACGTCGATGAAGAAATACCGCCCGTGCGCGAGCCCGTCGTTCACTTCCTGCAAAGTGTGGACAATGAAGTTGACGGGCGTCTTGATGGTGCCGGCGATGCCGTATTCACGCATCAGCCGATCATCGAGCTTCGACCAGTACGTGACCCGGTCGGTGAGGCGCTTGTCGTTGACGATGATCAGCAGATCGTAATCGGACTTGTAGCCCTTGGCGGTGTGCGGCTCGTCGACCCAGGTGCCGCGCGCGTAGCTGCCGTAGAGGATGACCTTGAGGATGCGCCCCTTGCGCTTCCAGTCCTGCGTTGCGAGCGCGAGCGCGTCCTCGAACTCCTCGAAGATCAGTTGCAGCACGCGCGCGAGTTCGCGCTGCTTGTTCGCCGGAAGATGATCGAGATCGCTGCGCATCGCGGGGCTACCCTGTCGGGTGGCTCGAGCGATGGCAAGCCACCGCCCGGTTTGCGGTTGATCCAGGTGCGCCGTTCACCATGGCCACAATGGGCGCCACCAGGGTTCCGGCTCGCGCAGCGTGCGTGAGAGGATGATCAAAGCCGCGGTCAGTTCGGCCTCGATCTCGCCAACACTGATCCCATGGCGCTCCGACAGTTCGGCATAGCTCGCATCGTCGAACCGCACCGCGCAGAAGATCGCGTGCTGGCGATCGCTCATCCGGCGCAACGCTCGTAGCCCCTTGCGCCTGAACGCACGCGGGGAAAGACCGTAGCTCATGGCTGGTCCTCGCCATGGCTGAGCAGGAACTCGGCCGCCTTGCTGGCCGCGCTCGCCGCGCGGAAGATTGCCTTCTCGTCCCCGCGCAGCACCGAGAGCCAGGAACCGATGTAGTCCGCATGCCGCACCGTCGGCTCGATCCCGAGCGACGCACAGGCAAACGCGCTCGCCATCTCGGCAATAAGCTCTTCGCGGGCATACGCGCCCGATTCGAACGCACCGGACTGATCACGGTTCAATCTGCTGCTGTGACCAACCCAATGACCAAGTTCGTGAAGTGCCGTCCGGAACCAATTAATCGGCTCATGGAACGCAGCCTGAGGGGGTACCTGCACAAAGTCCCCGGTGGGGGAATAGAACGCCTCGCCGGCGCCGATCCGGAAGTCTGCGCCGCTCCCCTGGATTACCCGGTCAGCCGCCTCGATCGCCAGCACTGGATCGGGGAGTTCTGGATTGCTGGTTAGTTCCTCGGGCAAGCCCTCGCACTGGTCGACATTGAACACGACAAACCGCTTGAGGAAGGCAACGGTCCTTGCCTCGCGATCCTCGTCCCGCGCCTTCTCGTGCTCATCCTTGGGCGTGAACCTGTCCGCATAGCAGACGGTCGTCCCCTTCTCGCCGCGACGGACATGACCGCCCGCCTGCTCCGCTTGCCGGTATGTAAGCCAGCGCTGCGAGCCATAGCCATGATCGATCCCAGCGCCCCACAGGATCAGAATGTTGATCCCGGAGTATTGCCGTGCCGACACCGCGTTCTGCGGCATCGTGCATGGGCAGCACGCCGCATCCCAGGGTTGCACCCAGGGCAGCCGTCCTGCCTCCAGCTCGGCGATGATCCTGGCAGTCACCTCGCCATAGAGGCTCTGCCGCTCGGTCTTGCTTGCCATGTCCTTCACTCCTCAACCGCCATCGACCGGCGCCAGGGTGGCGGGGGGCGGCAGGAGCGGACCG